>NZ_JABFAZ010000032.1:126523-160740 GCF_017168505.1 Micrococcus sp. KRD077
ATGTCATCCAGGCCCCCGAGGCGCCGCTGGCCCTTGGGCACCAGGCGCGGGGTGAACGACCCGCCCCGGTCTCGCGGGACGTCCAGCTCGATCGGCCCGACCTCGGACTCCACGGTCTTCGGGGTGGTCCCGTTGCGGGAGTTGGCGTGCTTCGGCGCCTCGCTCGAGCCCTTCTCGTAGCCCAGATGGCTGGTCAGCTCGGCCTGCAGGCCCCGCTCGAGCGCGGCCTTGACCAGCGCGGGCACGAACCCGCCGTCACCGGTGAGCTCGACGCCGCCCGCGTCGATCTGCGCGAATAGGGAATCAAGCTGCCCTGAGGCTTTCAGCTGCTCGACCAGGTCCTGGCCCGAGGGCTCGCCTGGGTTCTTCTCGTCGATCATGGTCATGATTCTTACCGTTCCTCTCGGTACGGCTTACACAGACCATCTGACACGCCCTGGGGAGGTTTACAAATACCCTTCACCACCCTTCACCCGATCAGTCCTCGCACTCGGCGGTGAGTCCGATTCCGGCCCGAACCATGCCCACTTTGGTGCGCTTGGCCGGGTATCCCAGCCGGTCCAGCTCGGCCCCGAATGCCTTAGCGCTCAGAGGGTCTGCCCCGTCCTGCACTGCCCATGCCGCCCATGACTGGTGCAGGTCACTGGAGCGCGCGGACGCGCCCGCCATGACGACGCAGTTCTCGGCGATGAACCGGCGCACCGCGTCAGACTGGACCGCGTAGGCGTCCGTTGCGGCCTTCACCGCGTCAGGCTCACCCATGCCGTGGTCCTCGTAGTCCCACCACCCGCGCACCGCCCACGTCACTACAGCGTCAGCGGCGGCGCGCAGGCGCTCGGGCAGGGCCGTGTCCCGGTGCTCGGGCGGAATCACCACGTCAAACGGAATGACTCGGACCCGTCGCCACACCGCCGGATCGTTGCCCTTGACCTTGGGCAGATGATTGGTGACGAACACGAATTGGTGCGAGGGCTCCCAGGTGACGGGCGCCTGATACAGATTGCGCGCCGTGATGGGATCACCGCCAGTCAGGCGCTTCATCAGCGCCGCGTCCAGGGGCTTGCCCTCTTCGGTCTCAGAGCCGATGACCAAACGGGCACCGAACAGCTGCATCATCTCTGGCCCGCCTGGCCCCCGTCCGGAGGTCATCAGCAGTTCCGGGTCGATGATGGCGGCGTAGTCGCCCAGCGCGTGCGCAATGGCGGTGTAGGCGGTGCCCTTGCCGTTTGCTCCCGTGCCCGTGAGCACGGGGAACAGGTGCTCACGGACGGCACCGAACACGGCTTGCCCGATGACACGGCGCAGATACTCCCGTTCTGCTTCGACCGGGAGGATCGTTGCCAGAAATGCCTCCCACTCGCCCCCGTCCGCCTTGGGTTCCCACGCGCCACGACATACGCGCGTTAAGCGGTCGGCGGGGTCGTGTGGGCGCAGGGTGCGCGTGCGCAGGTCCAATGTCCCGTTGACGACGTTCAGCAGGTACGGGTCAGCGTCGAGGGCAGACACCGGCACCCGGATACCGGGCAGGGTGGCCGCGATGTCCAGCACGCCTCGGATGCCGGCGGCCGTCTCGCAGCGGCGCACATCATCACGCAGATTGCGGTCACCGTCGTGGGACTCAGCCAGAGCGGAGCGCAGCACCTCATGCACGGCCCGTTCAGCGGCGGCGGTCTCGTCCGGCGCCCACCGCTGCCCGTCCCAGACGTGCCAGCCCAGCCCGTTGACGTACATCAGCCGGCCGCTGTGGGCCTCGGCCAGGCGGTGCGCGATGCGCAGCTGGCCCCGGTGCTTCTCTCCGGGCCGTTCTGCCGGCGGGTGCTCGGCGTAGAGGTCCGGGTGGAAGTAGTCGGGCCGCTGGCGGGTCGTCTCGGACAGGTCCACGTCCTCCATATCAAGCGGCGATGCCATGCGCGTACACCTCCCGGCGGGCCTGGGTGTGCCAGTCCCGGAAGTGGGCGGCAGAGCGGGCGTGGGCCGCCTCGGCGCCGTCCCACCCGGCGAACATGCGGGCCACGGAGTCAGCGATAGCCGGGTGAGCGGGCCCCTCAGCGGCGCCCTGCACGCGTCCGGCGGCCAGACCGGATGCGTGCCCCTGGGCGTAGCCCTCGGCATAGCCGTATGCCCAATCCGCGCAGTGGCGACAGGTCGGGCCGCTCATGCCTTCCACCCCTCGGCCAGCGTCGTGACCGGTGCCAGCCGGCACAGGGTGATGGACGCGGCGTGTCCGCGCTCCACCGCGCGATCAGCGGCGCGCTGAGCGGCGGCCACGGTGTAGAACACGCGGCGCCTGTAGCGGGTTTCCCCGGCCTCGGCGTGGGCGACAACGAGGACGAGGACGCCCTCCAGCATGGTCTCGGGGTCGAGTAAGATGGGAGTGGCGAGCTTGGTAGTGGGGGCCGCCCCGTCGGTAGCGGGGCGGCCCTTCTTCATGTCCGTCATCACGTAGTTTTGGCCTCCGTCTGGCCCGAATCCGGGCATAAAAAAACCCCGCTCGGGGCGGGGTTCGTCAGGTGGGTGATCCGGTCGATCTGTTCAGGGGTGAGCGGGGGCCACGCCTCTACCAGCCGGCGGGCGGCCGCCGCGATTTCAAGGGCGCTCAAGGGCGAGGGCCTCCCGGGCGGCCTGAACGTCGATACGGCGCGTCCGCGGGCCGAGCACGTAGGCCGGCAGGGCGCCCTCCCGGATCAGGCTGTTGATACGGCGGGTGGAGACTCCGAACATCTCTGCGATTTCGCGAGGGCTGTACAGGGTGGGGGCCATCTCGGACAAGGGTTTCCTCCTGAGTTTGGGCACGAAAAAAGGCCAGTCGAGTGACTGGCCTTAGCGATGTGCGTAGGGGTGGGAGTGGGCGGGGGGCTCCCTGCCCGTAGGGCAGATAGAGCGGCCCCGTGGTGTCCGGCGTAGCGGGGCGGCTAGACAACCCTTGTGGGCGCCTGCCCCGAGGACGTGGGACTGTCGTCAGCTTGAGAGGTGTGTTGGCCGCTTCTCCGCCATGTCTGACACCTTGGCCCACCTCTTGCGACCTAACTACACGCTATGACTCACTTCGGCGGCTGTCAACCAGACGGGGCAAAGATCGCCCGCCTGCGGCGACTGGCGGAGAGCGTCCAGCCCTGCCGCCTGGTGGGAGCACTACGTGGCTCTGGCCCACCTCTGGCGACCTAACTACACGTTATGTGACAGTTCCTGCCCCGTCAACGGGATGTGATAAGTATCACCTTGGTGTGCGGGTCCTCCGTGGGCGGCCCACCCTGCTGTCCGCTGGTTCCGCGGAACTCCTCACCCCGTGCGCGGTGTGATCTCCACGGATGCCGGGTCGAACCGGGACCCTTGCGACGTGCGCAGGATCCGCACGTTCATGAGCGTGTCTATCACCGCGCGTCGCCGCGGTATATCCAGACGCTCCCAGCCTGCCGCCACGCTCTCCGCTTCAAGCAGGGGGCGCAGTGCCGCATTGCCCTCGGCCGCGACCATCGCTGCGGTGACCTGTTCGAGACGCTCCGCCATGCGGGCGTTAGCTGCGCGCAACTGTGCGGCGGTAAGGGTGCCGTCGGCGAACTCCACGGCTAGCGCTTCTTGTCGTGCTCGGATCCGGTCGGCCTCGGCCGAGAGTTCTACCTGCCCCGCGTCGTCATGGCGGGTAAAGGCGGCGGCCCCCCGGGTGGACAGGACGCCCACGGCGACCTCAGAAACGTATGCGTCCACGGCCTCCGCGGAACGCGCCACGTGTCCGGCTCGGCACGCGTACTGCCGCTTGTGAGTCGCCGTGTAGTTGGTTCCCACCGGGCTATCGCAGACCCCGCACCGGGCCACGCCGATCAACAGATGTTTAGCGCCGCTGCCTCCTACACGCTTCGTCGGCGCGTCCATGCGATCGAGGGCGGCGCGGTAGACCGATTCGCTTACCAGGGGCGCCCATTCAGCGGGGCCGATGATCTCCCCCCGGTAGGCGCGGAGGCCGGCGTTGCGGGGATTGCGGAGAAACTGCCGAAGGGCGGGTTGAGTCCACTCCCGGCCCGTGCTCGTGCGCACACCCTCCGCGGCCAGACGGCGGCAGATCTCGCGCTGGCCCACGCCTGCATTGAAGTCGTCGTACATGCGACGCACCACGGCCGCCTCGGCGGGGTCATGGGCCACCTTGTCCTCAGCGAATCCGAACGGCCGGCGAGGGCCCCACCCCTTGCCGAGCTCGGCGCGTTGCTGAGCGGCGCGCACCTGCCGCGCGCTCTTACGGTCCACCTCCTGGCGGGAGACGGCCGCCTTAATACGGGCGAACATCCGGCCGGCATCCGTGCCTAGGTCGGCCTCCCCGTTCGCGGTCACGAGGTGTAGTCCGCGTTGTTCGGCGGCGTCGATCCAGTCTTCCAGCTGCCGGGGCTGGCGAGTGAGGCGGTCGAGGTCCCAGCAGACAACGGCGTCGAAGCGGCCGGCCTGCCAGTCTCGGACCATGCGCTCATACCCGGGGCGGGTGACGGTGCGTGATGAAGCTGACACGGACGGATCCTCATAGGTGGCGACGTGCTCCCATCCACGCTGAGCGATGATCCGTTTGCAGTCCTCGCGCTGCCGCTCTACTGCAAGGCCGTCGCCGTGACGGTCGAGGGAGATGCGGAGGTAGATGGCGGCGCGCATGACTCCATCCTAAGCGATGTTGACTTCTATGGGTCCATCCCCGCGTGCAGGCAGCCGGGCTGCTCCATCTCCCGCATCCCGGCGCGCGTGGGCAGGACGCCGTCGTCGCCCTCGTTGCGGTCGCGGGCCTCGGGTGCGAAGAACCGGAACGCGTCGAAGTGCGTGCACCGTATCCGCGAGCCCTCCACCACCGCGTCCGTCCCCCCGGCCCCGAGCCGCAGCGGCAGCTGGGAGTGCCGCACCCCGTGCACGTCCGAGCGGTACGCCATCGCCCACTCGTGCAGCCCGAAGCAGCCCAGGCGTGGCGCCCGCCCCGCCGTGCGCGCGAGCAGTTCCCGCGTGAACGCCACCCCCGACGCGCGGTCGGCCAGCACCGCCGCCACGTCCACCAGCCAGCCGCCCACCGGGCGGCCGTCGACGACGGCGCCTGCCACCTCGCCGGCCTCGACGCGCCGGTAGTGCTTCCACTCGCCCCGTGGGGTCGTGCCCAGCTCGGCCGCCTCGGCACGGGCCGCGGCGCCGTCGTCGTCCGCGAGGAGGACCCCCGGCCCGGGGTGCCAGCGCTGCAGCGCGGCGGGGGAGTGCGTGTAGTAGCCGAAGAGGAAGTCCTGCACCGGGTGCTTCTCACCGCGCATCCGCAGGGCCACCAGCGGGTCCGTGCGTCGGGCGATGCGCTCGCGGTGCGCCAGCGCGTGGGCCCGCCACACGTCGGCGGGCAGGGCGACGACGGCGGGCGGCAGGGTCTCGGAGGGCGCGGGGGCGGTGTGTGGCTCGGGCATGACCCCACCATCCTCCCCCGTGGCGCCCCTCATGAGCGAGCGGGCCCACGTGATGCCGACGCGGGGAGCGCACTCCGGCGGCCCCAATTCGACGGTCCTGGACGTTGCCTGGCAAAGATCTGGTCAAACGCCCTACCGGACGGTAGATTGCACATGTCTCGCTGTGGTGCCCATCACATGGGCGCCGATCTCCCCGTCCCCCGGCGTCATCCCCGCCGGCGTGCCACGGGTGAGAGCTGGGCGGACCTTGATGAGAAAGGCGGAGGCAATGCCTCAGAACCCCACCCCTGCCCGGCGCCGTCGGGCCCTGGCCGCGGCCGTCGCCGGCGCGAGCCTCGTGGCCGCTCCCGCGCTCGCGGTGTCGGCCACCGCCGTCGAACTGCCCGACGGCAGCACCGTCTCCAGCCCGCAGGGCGAGGTGCAGGTCCAGCAGCAGTTCGAGGACGGCCGCTACTTCGTGGTCCTGAAGGACCAGCCGTCGGTGACCGCCCCCGAGGCCGGCGCCGTTCCGGGCGCCGCTCCGAAGGCGAAGTTCGACCCCTCGCACCCGCGCGTGAAGAACTACGAGGCCAAGCTCCAGCGCCAGCAGGAGAAGGTCGCGAAGGCCCACGGCGCCGAGGCCGAGATCTCCTTCCAGCGCGCCGTGAACGCGTTCGTCGCCGAGCTGACCGCCGAGGAGGCCCAGTCGATCGCGAAGGACCCGGCCGTGCTCGGCGTCGCGCCGGACGAGCAGGTGGCCCCGGACTACAGCTCCACCGAATTCCTCGGCCTGCCCGGCAAGAAGGGCACCTGGAAGTCCGTGTACGGCAAGGCCGAGAACGCGGGCAAGGGCGTGGTGGTCGGCGTCATCGACTCCGGCATCCACCCGGACAACCCGTTCATCGACGGTCAGCCCGTCCAGCCGCTCAAGGGCAAGGCCAAGGTCGGCGTGCCGTACCGCACCGCGGACGGCCAGATCGCCGTGCTCAAGGCGGACGGCACCACCGCCACGGCCGAGTGCGAGACCGGCCCGGACTTCCCGGCGTCGTCGTGCGACTCCAAGCTGATCGGCGCCTACGCCTTCTCCGACGACTTCGAGCGCTTCGTCCCGGTGGACGAGCGGGCCCCGGAGGAGCGCATCTCCCCGCTGGGCGTGTTCTCCCACGGCACCCACGTGGCCACCACCATCCTCGGCAACACCGGGGCGGAGCAGACCATCGACGACGACTCCTTCGGCGAGGGCGCGGGCGTGGCCCCGGCCGCCCACCTGATCTCCTACAAGATCTGCTGGGAGGACACCGACCCGAACACCGGCGGCTGCTACACCTCCGCCTCCGTGGCCGCCATCGAGCAGGCCATCGAGAACAACGTGGACGTGCTGAACTACTCGATCTCCGGCTCCAACACCTCGATCGTGGACCCGGTGGCCATGGCCTTCAAGTCCGCCGCCGAGGCCGGCATCTTCGTGGCCGCCTCCGGCGGCAACTCCGGCCCCGGCCCGAACACCGTGAACCACGGCTCCCCGTGGCTGACCACCGTGGCCGCGGAGACGTTCTCCAACGAGCTCACCGCCACCGTGCAGTTCTCCGACGGCACGCAGCTCCGGGGCGCCTCCTCGGCCCGCACCGGCGTGGGCCCGGCCGAGGTCATCCACGCGTCCGAGGTCGCCGCCGGCGACGCCGAGGCCGCGCGTCTCTGCCTGCCCGGCGGGCTCACCGAGGAGGCCGCCGGCAAGATCGTGCTCTGCGAGCGCGGCGGGAACGCCCGCACCGAGAAGTCGCAGGTGGTGGAGGAGGCCGGCGGCGTCGGCATGATCCTCGTGAACACCCCGTCCGGCTCGCTGGACGCGGACATCCACGCGGTGCCGACCGTGCACATGAACGACAACGGCGTGATCGAGAAGGTGAAGTCCTCCGACCTCACCGCCACGATCGTCCCGGGCGACACCACCGGCCTGCCGGAGGACCCGCTGCCCCAGATCGCCGGCTTCTCCTCCCGCGGCCCGGCCAACGCCGTGAACCAGGAGCTCCTGAAGCCCGACCTCGCCGCCCCCGGTGTGAACGTGATCGGCGGCGTCTCCCCGCTGGACCCCGACTACCACGGCAACACGTTCGGCCTGATGTCCGGCACGTCCATGGCCTCGCCGAACCTGGCCGGCATGGCCACGCTGCTGATCGGCAAGTACCCGGCCTGGTCCCCGATGGCCGTGAAGTCCGCCCTCATGACCACCGCCGGCGACGTGTACAACGCCGACGGCACCGTGAACACGGACAACTTCGCCACGGGTGCCGGCTCCGCCGATCCGGCCGCCGCCGCCCGTCCGGGCCTGGTCTACGACTCCGGCAAGGAGCAGTGGGACGCGCTGCTGCGCGGCGACATCGCCGGCCGTGACGTGAACGTCCCGTCCCTGGCGATCCCCGACGTCGTCGGCTCGGCCACCGTGACCCGCACCGTGACCGCCCTGGAGAACGGCCGCTGGCGGTTCTCTGCGAACGTGCCCGGCTTCGAGGTGACCGCCTCCCCGGCCGTGCTGGACCTGAAGGCCGGCCAGTCCGCCGACGTCGAGCTGACCGTCACCCGCACCGACGCCGCCGTGAACACCTGGACCCACGGCTCCATGTCCTGGACCACCGCCAAGGGCAAGGCCGTCCCGGAGGTGACCTCCCCGGTCACCGTGAAGGCGAAGTCCGCGACCGTCACCTCCGCCGTCGAGGGCTCCGGCGCCACCGGCTCCGCCGACGTGGAGATCACCCCCGGCGTGACCGGTGAGCTGACCCCGCAGGTCCTGGGCCTGGGCAAGGTGGACTCCACCGTGGCCGCCGCCACCGCGAGCAACTCGCTCGAGTCCAGCGCACTGGCCGTGTCCACGGTGACCGTGGAGGAGGGCACCCAGTCCCTGGTGGCCTCGATCAACGCGGGCGCCGCCGGCGCCGACTGGGACCTGTACGTGATCACCCCCGAGGGCAAGCAGCTCTCCCGGGCGACCGCGGACGAGTCCGAGACGCTGACGATCGCCGACCCCGCCCCGGGCGCCTACACCGTGGTCGGCCACCTGTACGCGGCCAACGGCGGCAAGGACACCGGCACCCTCGAGACGCTCAAGCTGCGCGAGGACGCGGGCAACCTCACGGTCTCCCCGAACCCGGTGCCCGTGACCTCGGGCAAGGCCACCGAGGCGACCCTCTCCTGGTCCGGCCTGACCTCGGGCACCTGGAAGGGCCTCGTCACCTGGGACGCGGGCATCACGACCGACGTGACCGTCCAGGTCCCGTGACCGCCGACCCCCTCCGTCCTCGCTGACGGAACGGGAGGGACCCCGCACGACGCCGGCCCCGCACCTTCACGCTGAAGGTGCGGGGCCGGCGTCGTGGTGGGTGGGGGAGGGTGGAAGCACCCCGGCCCCCTCGCTTTCGAACGTGGGATAGGCCCTACCTCACGTTCGACAGCGCCCATTCGCCCCATTTCACGTTCGAAAGTCGCCCGGGCGGTGGGCGGGGGAGGGTGCGGCGTCAGCGGCCGGTGCCGCCGTAGACCGTGGCCTCCTCCTCGGCGTCGAGGCCGAAGGCGGCGTGCACGGCGCGGACGGCGTCGTCGAGCTTGTCCTCGGCGGTGACCACGGAGATGCGGATCTCCGAGGTGGAGATGAGGTCCACGTTCACGCCGGCGTCGGCGAGCGCCTTGAAGAAGGTGGCGGAGACGCCCGGGTTGGAGCGCATGCCCGCGCCGATCAGCGAGAGCTTGCCGATCTCCGGGTCCGAGACGATGTCCTGGAAGCCGATCCGGTCCTGGGCGGCGCGCAGGGCGGCCATGGCGTCCTTGCCCTCCACGATCGGCAGGGTGAAGGAGATGTCCGTGCGGCCCGAGCCCTCGCGGGAGATGTTCTGCACGATCATGTCGATGTTCACGTTGGACACGGCGATCACGCGGAAGATCTCGGCGGCCTTGCCGGGCACGTCGGGGACGCCGACGATCGTGACCTTGCCCTCGGAGCGGTCGTGGGCGACGCCGGAGACGATGGGCTGTTCCATGGGAGCGCCTTCCTGAAGGGTGATGGTGTCGTTCGGGTCGGGCATGATCCAGGTGCCCTCATGGTCGGAGAAGGAGGAGCGCACGTGCAGCGGCACGCCGAAGCGGCGCGCGTACTCCACGGAGCGCAGGTGCAGCACCTTGGATCCGGAGGCCGCCATCTCGAGGGTCTCCTCGGAGGAGAGCTCGGTGAGCTTGCGGGCGGTCGGCACGACGCGCGGGTCGGCAGAGTAGACGCCGTCCACGTCCGTGTAGATCTCGCACACGTCCGCGCCGAGCGCGGCGGCGAGGGCGACGGCCGTGGTGTCCGAGCCGCCGCGGCCCATGGTGGTGATGTCCTTGGACTCGGGGCTCATGCCCTGGAACCCGGCCACGATGGCCACGCGGCCGGCGTCGAGGGCCTCCTGCACGCGGTGGGGGTTGACCTTGACGATCCGGGCCCGGCCGTACGAGGTGTCCGTCAGCATGCCGGCCTGGGAGCCGGTGTAGGAGCGGGCCTCGACGCCCTCGGCGTGGATGGCCATCGCCAGCAGGGACATGGAGATGCGCTCGCCGGCCGAGAGCAGGATGTCCATCTCGCGCGCGGGCGCGTCCTGCGTGAGCTCGGCGGCGAGGTCGAGCAGCTCGTCCGTGGTGTCGCCCATGGCCGAGACCACGACGCACACGCGGTTCCCGGCCCGGACTGTGTCCGCGACGCGGCGGGCCACGCGCTCGATGCCGGCGGCGTCGGCCACGGAGGAGCCGCCGAACTTCTGGACGATGAGACTCATGGGTCGCTCCGGACGGGGTCGAGGGTCGGTTCGGGCCAAGTCTAGGGGCGCACTCTCGCGCGGGTCCGCCAGGTGAACCCCTGTTCCGGATGCTGGACCCGGCGCCCGTGGCCGGGCAGGACGACGGCGCCCGCGGCCCCGCCTGCGACCCCGGGCGAGCGGGGATCGGCGCCGGGATCATCCCCCGGGTGGATCCGCGTCCGTGCACTGCGCGGCAAGGATGGGGCCATGACCGCTCCAGCACCCCTGCCCGCCTCACCCGTCCTGGGGGTGGCCGCCCACGACGGGATCGTGGCTCACGGCCTCGCCCGCTCGTTCGGCGCCGTCCATGCGGTGCGGGACGTCTCCCTCACCGTGCCCGCCGGCTCCGTGACGGCCCTCGTCGGCCCGAACGGCTCGGGCAAGACCACGCTTCTGCTGATCCTGGCCACCCTGCTGCGCCCGGACGCCGGCGCCGTGTCCATGGCCGGGGTGGACGCGGTGCGCGAGCCCGTCGAGGCCCGGCGGCGGCTCGGCTGGATGCCCGACACCCTGGGCGTGTGGGAGGAGCTGACCTGTCACGACATCCTCGCCAGCCTGGGACGGCTCTACGGCATGGGGAAGGCGGAGGCGTCCGCGCGCGCGGACGAGCAGCTCGAGTGGGTCGAGCTCACGGAGTTCGCCCACCGGCCCGCCCGCGTGCTCTCCCGCGGCCAGCAGCAGCGCCTGTCCCTGGCTCGGGCCACCGTGCACCGGCCCTCCGTCCTGCTCCTGGACGAACCCGCCAACGGCCTCGACCCGGCCGCCCGCATCCGGCTGCGGGACGACCTGCGCGCCATGGCGGCAGCCGGCACCGCCGTGCTCGTCTCCTCCCACGTGCTCGCCGAGCTCGAGGAGATGTCCGACCGCGCCGTGTTCCTCCGTGAGGGCGCCACGGTGGCCACCCAGGAGTTCCGCGCCGCCGACGACCTCGCCCGCCCCTACCGGATCGCCGGGCCCGACCCGACGGCCCGGGACACCCTCGTCCGCGCCCTCGAGGCCCGCGGCCTGACCGTCACCGTGGCCACCGGCGCCGGCGCGGGCCAGCGCCGGGACGGGGTCGTGGTGCAGCTGCGGGGGGAGGCCGCCGCGGCCGCGCTGCTCGCGGACCTCGTGCGCGAGGGTGTGCTCGTCAGCCACTTCGCCCCGGAGGGCTCCCGCCTCGAGAACGCCTACCTGGGCCTCCATCTGGAGGGCCCCCGCACCGAAGGAGACCGACCGTGAGCACCGCCGTCGCGACCTCGATCCACGACCGCCGCCCGCCGCAGCCGCAGCCGGGGGGACGCCTCGGCGCGGCCCAGGCCGTGGCCACCGTGGTGGGCATGGAACTGCGTCAGCGGCTGCGCTCGCGTGGCTGGTACGTGCTGTTGGGCGTCTTCTTCGTGGTGGTGGGGGCGGTGACCCTCGGCGCCCTCGGGCTGCGCGGCCTGGGCGTGGCGGAGATGGAGGCGTCCGGCCTGGAGCCGGAGCTGGCGGAGCAGCAGATGCGCGCCCTGGGGCGGACGCTCTTCGACGGCGTCCTGCTCTTCGTCCTCACCCTCTCGCTGCTGGTCTCGCCCGCCCTGGCGGCCAACGCGATCTCGGGCGACCGTGCCGGCGGCACCCTGGCCATCACCCAGGTCACCCTGCTGCGGACCGGGCACCTGATGGCGGGCAAGTGGCTGGCCGCGTGGATCGCCTCCGCCGCGTTCCTCGCGGCCGCGCTGCCGTGGCTGGCGGTCGCGGCCGTGGTGGGGCGCGTGTCCCCGTGGGCCGTGCTGGTGGGGCTCGTGATGATCCTCGTGGAGTTCGGCATGATCGCGGGGATCGGCGTGGCCGTCTCGGCGATCGCCGGGCGCACGCTGTTCGCCGTCGTGGTGACGTACCTGATCGTGGCGGCGCTGACGATCGGCACCCTGGTGGCCTTCGGGCTGTCTCTGCAGTTCCTGCAGACCGAGGTGCGGGCCAACGACGCCGAGTACGGCTCCATGACGGCGGAGCCGTTCACCGAGGCGGAGCTCGAGAAGATGACCCCGGAGGAGGCGGAGCAGGCCTGGGCCGAGTGGGAGGCGGCGCACCCGGAGCTGTTCGACGGGATCGCCGACCGGTGCGTCGGCCCGGTGACCGCTCGGACGATCCCCGACCCGCGGCGCAGCGGATGGCTGCTCGCGGCGAACCCGTACGCCGTGCTCGCGGATGCCTCCCCCTGGGAGGGCGGGCTCCTCGCGGACGGTACCCGGGTGGATCCCGGGCCGCTCAACCTGCTGTCCGTGGGGCTGCGCTGGACCCAGCGTGACCCCGTCCGGGACGTCGAGTGCCTCGACGGCGAGCTGCGCGGTCTCGACCAGAGCGGTGTGCCGGACCGGCAGGGCACCTGGCCGGTGTGGCCGCTCGGCCTGGCGATGCAGGGTGTGCTGGTGGCCGGGCTGGTCTGGTGGGGCCACCGTCGCCTGGACACCCCGGCCGGGCGGCTGCCCGCCGGCACGCGCGTGGCCTGAGCCGGGCCGGCGTCGGGCAGGACCCGCTCGACGCCGGCCCGTGTCAGCCGCTGATCAGGCGACGTCCCTCGAAGGCACGGCCGAGGGTGACCTCGTCCGCGTACTCGAGGTCCCCGCCGACGGGCAGACCGGAGGCCAGGCGCGTGACGCGGATGCCCGTGGCGCCGAGGAGGCGGCCGAGGTAGGTGGCCGTGGCCTCGCCCTCGAGGTTGGGATCCGTGGCGAGGATGACCTCCTGCACGGCCTCGTCCTGCAGCCGGGTGAGCAGCTCGCGGACGTGCAGCTGCTCGGGGCCGATGCCGGCGATCGGATTGATGGCCCCGCCGAGCACGTGGTACCGGCCCTGGAAGGCGCGGGTGCGCTCCATGGCCATGACGTCCTGCGACTCCTCGACCACGCAGATCTGGGAGCCGTCCCGGCGTTCATCCCGGCAGAGCGAGCACACCTCGTCCTCGGAGACGTTGAAGCAGACCGAGCACAGCCGCACCCTGTCCTTGACCGTGCGGATGGCGTCCGCGAGCCGCAGCATGTCCTCCCGGTCCGCCTCCAGCATGTGGAAGGCGATGCGCTGGGCGGACTTCGGCCCGATGCCCGGCAGGCGGCCGAGCTCGTCGATCAGGTCCTGCACCGCGCCCTGGTACATCCGTCTCCCTCGTCCGATGGTGCGTCTCGTGGGGCGTGCGCCCCGACGCGGCGCCGTGGTCCGGCGCCGCGTCCATCATGCCCGCGGCCCCGGACGGCGTACGGGCGCGTTCGCCTCAGGCGTCGTTGGGGCGTTCCTCGAGCAGACGGCCGCCGAGCACCCGTTCGACGACGGCCCGGCCCACGAGGCCCGAGTCCTCGAGCGGGACGTCGTCGTCGCTGGCGACCTCGTCCTCCCACCCCACACCGGACGTCGCCGGGGCGGCGGGGCCGGTGTCGGCGGGCCGGGTCGGGCCGCGGCCCTGGGCGGCCTCGCGGGCGGCGTGGATGGCCGCGGCCCGCGCGTCCAACGACGGCGGCGCCGAGGCTCCCCCGGCGGGCTCGACGTCGGCGGGGCGCGCCCCGAGCGAGGCCGCGCTCGGCCGGCCCCCGGCGGGGGAGCCCGGCGAGGCGTCCGGGTCGGGGCCACCGGGAGCGCCGGGGCCGCCGCCCGTCCCGCCGCCGCTCGAGCCCGCGTTCACCGGAGGCTCGAGGGGCCCACCGGCCCGCAGCCGCTCCATGAGCCGCGGGTACATGCTCGCCGGATGGCCCGAACCCGGGAAGTCCGAACCGGTCGGGCCGGCAGCCGCGCGCGGCGCGGCGTCTGCGTCGTCGGCGGGCACGCCCGGGTCAGGGGTCGCGTCGGCCGTGGGCGAGCCCGTGGGGCGCCGCTCCTCGTCCGAGGACGGGCCGGCGCCCGAGGCGGCCGGGTGGAGATCGCGTCGCTCCGTGGCCGCTGCGTCGTCGTCCGGGGCGGGCGACGGCGTGGCAGGCCGGGCGGAGTCACCGTCCGCGGCCGCGCCCGCGCCGTCGTCGAAGCCGGCGGGACGGGTCGCGCCGAAGCGCTTCGCGAACTCCGCGCGCAGCTCCGCCTCCGGACGGGCGAACACGGGGATCGAGTGCTCCTCCTCGCGGACCAGCGGCCCCGGGTCGTAGGCCCGACGGACCTCCTCGGCGCTCGGCTCGCTCTCGCCGGGGGTCGGGGCGTCGGGCCGGACCGGGGAGTCCTGGCCGGCGTCCGGCGCGGCGCCGCCGGGGGCCGGTTCGGCCTGCGGCGGCGCCCCCCAGTCCTCGACCGACGGCACGGGACCGTCCCAGCCGGGTGCGCCGACGGGCCGCTCCTCGGCGTCCCGGGCCGGCGGGGTCCAGCCCTCGGGGCCGTCCGAGTCGTCCTGCTCCGCGTCCGGGTCGAACACGGGCAGCGAATCCCACGGGTCCTCCTCGGGCGGGGGAGCATCGTCCCAGGCGGGCGGCTCGTCGTCCGGGCCGCCCCAGCCGTCCGTCGGCGGGGCGGGGGCGGGCGTCGTCGATGACGCCGGCGTCGGCCCCCAGGTGGTGGCGGGTGCCGCGGGCGTCCAGGCGGGGCTCGGAGATGTGTATAGGAGACAGGGGCCGGACCCGGCACCGGGGCGGGGCGGTTCGGCTGTGTCGCCGGTCGGTCGGGCCGACTCTGCTGCGGGGCCGGACGCTCAGGCCGGTCCGTCCGCGCCGGTCCGGCCGGGCGAGTGCCGGACTGTGCGCGGGCGTCCCCGGTCGGGGCGTCCCCGCCGAGGATCAGGTCGAGCCGCGGGCGGATGCCGAGCACCTGGTGGACGGCCTCGCCGAGCACGCGGTCGCCGCCCCGGCCGAGCAGCGACTGGCGGGGCCCGTCCTGCTGGAAGCCGATCGTCAGCAGCGAGCCGTCGTAGCCCGCGACGCTCGCGTTGTCCTTCACCAGCATCCACACCAGCCGAGAGGCGTCCTCGAGGGCCGCGAGGATGTCCGGCCAGGCCCGGCGGATCATCTCCACCTGGCTCGCCGCCGGGGCGGGAGCGGGGCTCGACGGCGCGGCACCGGTGCTGTCCTGGGCCTGGGGCCGGCCCTCGGGCTCGGGGCGGCCCTCAGGCTCGGGGCGGCTCCCGACCTCCGGGCGACGCGCGCCCTCGGCACGGGCCCCGGCCTCGGCCGGTTCGGGTCGTCCGGGCTGCGGCGGCTGCTGCGGACGCTCGGACCTCGTGGTCCCGGCGGCGGCGTCCCCCTCCGGCGCCTCGGCCGCGGCGGGCTGGGCGGGCGGTGCCCAGCGCTCCGGCGGGGCGGTGGACGCGGTCGGCGCGGGCTCCTCCGGCCGCCGCATGGCGGCCCGGGCGAGCGCGGCACCGGTCAGAGTGCCGGAGCCCTCCGCGTTCTCGGCCGATCCGCCGCCGTCCGCGGCGGGCGTGCCGGACCGGGCCGGCGTCGTCGTGCCCTCCGGGGCGCCGTCCTCGACGGGCGCGGCGCCACCGAGCTCCAGGCGCCGTTCGAGGGCCTCGAGGCGGGCGGCCAGGCCGCGGTGCGTCTCGTCCGAGGCAGGCAGCAGCAGGCGCGCCATGAGCAGCTCGAGGTGCAGGCGGGGACTGGTGGCCCCCACCATGTCCGTCAGCGCGAGGTTGGTGACGTCCGCGAGGCGGGAGAGCTCCGCGCGGGAGAGCTGCGCGGCCTGCGCCGACAGACGCCGCACCTGGTCCTCCGGCATGCCGTGCAGGATCGCCCCGGCCTCCTCCGGCAGGGCACGGGCGATCACGAGGTCGCGGAAGCGGTCCAGCAGGTCCTCGACGAAGCGGCGCGGGTCCTGGCCGGACTGCACCACGCGGTCCACCACGCGGAATACGGTGGGGGTGTCGTCCGCGGCGACGGCGTCGATCACGTCGTCCAGCAGGGCTTCCGGGGTGAAGCCGAGCAGGCTCACCGCGAGCTCGTAGGAGACCTGGCCCTCCTGGGCACCCGCGATCAGCTGGTCCAGCACGGAGAGCGTGTCACGCACCGAGCCCGTGCCGGCGCGCACCACGAGCGGCAGCACGCCCTTCTCCACGGACACGCCCTCCTCCGCGCACAGCTGCTCGAGGTAGGCGATGAGCGGCTCCGGCGGCACGAGCCGGAACGGGTAGTGGTGGGTGCGGGAGCGGATGGTCCCGATGACCTTCTCCGGCTCCGTGGTGGCGAAGATGAACTTCAGGTGCTCCGGCGGCTCCTCCACGATCTTGAGCAGCGCGTTGAAGCCCGCCGCGGTGACCATGTGCGCCTCGTCGATGATGAGGATCTTGTAGCGGTCCCGGACCGGGGCGAACGTGGCCCGCTCGCGCAGGCCGCGGGCGTCCTCCACACCGCCGTGCGAGGCCGCGTCGATCTCCAGCACGTCCAGCGAGCCCGGCCCGCCGGTGGCCAGGTCCCGGCACGAGTCGCACTCGCCGCACGGCGTGGGCGTGGGGCCTTGGGCGCAGTTCAGGCAGCGCGCGAGGATGCGGGCGGACGTGGTCTTGCCGCAGCCGCGCGGGCCGGAGAAGAGGTAGGCGTGGTTCACGCGGTCCTTCGCCAGTGCGGTGCGCAGCGGGACCGTGACATGGTCCTGCCCGATCACGTCCTCGAAACGGTCCGGGCGGTAGCGGCGATACAGGGCGGTGCTCACCCTCGAAAGCCTATCCGGCGGGCGGACGGGCTAAGGGAGCCGGGGAATGCGCACGCCCGCCGGCCCGTTCCCTGGCCCATGACCACCACGCACATGCACACCGACGCCGAGGACACGATCCACCCCACGCAGCCGGCCCCGGACGCGGGACCGCTGAGTCAGGCCGAGATCGACCGCCTCTTCGCGGACCGCCACACGACGCAGCTCTTCTCGGACGAGCCCGTCGACCTCGCGCTGATCGAGCGGGCCTACGCGGACCTCCGCTGGGCGCCGACCGCCATGAACAACCAGCCGCTGCGGCTCGACGTCGTGGACAGCCCCGAGGCCCGCGCCCGCCTGGCCCCGCTCATGATCGAGTTCAACCGGGAGAAGACGGAGCGCGCCCCGCTCACAATGATCGCCTCCTACGACCTCGACTGGCACCGCCACATGGGCCACCTCGCCCCGTTCCGGGAGGGCTTCGAGGAGGATGCCGAGGGCAAGCCGGGCATGCGCGAGGGGATGGGCCGCACGAACGCGCTCATCCAGGTGGGCTACCTGCTCGTGGCCCTGCGCGCGCACGGGCTCGAGGTCGGCCCCATGGCCGGGTTCGACGCCGCCGCCGTGGACGCCGAGTTCCATGCGGACCGTGCCTGGAAGTCCCTCCTGGTGATCAACGTGGGCCACGCCGCCGCAGACGACGAGAAGGCGCAGCAGCCCCGCCAGGGCCGCCTCGACTTCGACCAGGCCGCCCAGGTCCTCTGACCGGGGCCGGGCCTGCGGCGGATCAGGGCGCCGGCCCGCTCAGAGCCCGGTGAACACCCACGGATCACGCGGCAGGGCGGCCGGGTCGAACGCGGGCACGGCGGCCGCCAGCGGTCCCGCGGGCAGGCCGAGGGACTCCAGCAGCCGGTCCCGCACCCGCTCGGGGGTCCACGCCGGGTCCTGCGCGGCGAGGTCCTCGAGCGTCACGGCGCCGTCCCGCTTGGCCAGCCGCCGCCCCTCCGCATTCAGCACGAGCGGCACGTGCAGGTACTCCACCGCGGGCGTCGGCTCCCCGCGCGCGGCGCACAGCGCCTCGGCCAGCCAGCGCTGACGCGGGGCCGAGTCGAGCAGGTCGTCACCGCGGACCACCTGGTCCACGCCCTGCGCCAGGTCGTCCACGACGACGGCCAGGTTGTACGCGTACGCCCCGTCGTTCCGGCGCAGCACCAGGTCGTCGACCAGGCCCGTGACCTCGCCGTGCAGCACGTCCACGGCGGTGGCGCGGGGGATCCCGCCCGCCGGCAGGCCCGCAACCTTCGCCGCGTCGATCCGCAGGGCGGCGGGACGCACCCGCCGTCGCTCGGCCCGCTCGGCCTCCGTCAGGTCCCGGCAGGTGCCCGGATAGAAGCCGGGCGGACGCAGCGGCACGGTGCCACCGGGGGCGGGGGCGCCGTCGTCGGGCCTCGGGTGTGGGGCCGACGTCGCCTCGGCGATGTCCTTGCGCGAGCAGAAGCACTCGTAGACCGCGTCCGCGCCGTGCGCGGCGCGCAGGGCGGCCACGGCGGCGTCGTACAGGCCGGTGCGTTCGGACTGACGCACCGGCTCGGCGTCCCAATCCAGCCCGACGGCGGCCAGGTCCGCCCGCTGGTCGGCCTCGGCCCCGGAGCGGACGCGGTCCAGGTCCTCGATCCGCAGCAGGAAGGCGCGGTCCGTGGCGCGCGCCGCGAGCCACGCGACGAGCGCGGTGCGCAGGTTGCCCAGGTGCAGGCTTCCCGTG
Organism: Micrococcus sp. KRD077; assembly: GCF_017168505.1. Taxonomy (NCBI): domain Bacteria; kingdom Bacillati; phylum Actinomycetota; class Actinomycetes; order Micrococcales; family Micrococcaceae; genus Micrococcus; species Micrococcus sp. KRD077. The sequence continues at coordinate 145,048 of NZ_JABFAZ010000032.1, forward strand.
GGGGAGGGGGCGTAGCGTCCGGCGGGCATGGGATCTCCTGGGGAAAGCGAAGACCCCTCACGCACCTGCCAGAGCCCACCTACCCTTGCTACCTTCCGGTCCTGGGGGAGTTCAGCGAGATGACACCACGTGAGGGGCCGCCGACGACTCTACCAGGGCGGCGGCGGGCGCGGCGATTCGGGCCGCGGGGAGGCCCAGGCCGAGCTCGCGCCTCCCGCGGAGGATTGGCGCGGCCCAGGACGATCTGGTTATGATGGAGCCTGCCCTCGCGCGGTCCGCCGCCTGAGGGCGCACCAAGGAGGATTCGCCTAGCGGCCTATGGCGCACGCCTGGAACGCGTGTTGGGTTAACAGCCCTCGGGGGTTCAAATCCCCCATCCTCCGCGGGTAGGCCCCGGGACCCCAGTGGTTCCGGGGCTTTTCGCATGTCCGGGGCCGCTGTCGTCGCGGGCCGCGCGCCCGGACTCCCGATCCGCCACGCTGGATGCGAGACGCGGGTCACATTTGCGCGTATCCTTCTCCCCAGTCGTCCGGGACCGCCGGCGGCCGCCGCTCGGAGCTCGCACCGCACCGGCCATCCCCACCCCGATCTGGAGACCCCATGTCCTTCGCAGATCTCATCACCGCCGTGAACGACGTCATCTGGTCCCCGGCCCTGATCTGGCTCTGCCTGATCGTCGGCCTCTACTTCACCATCCGGACCATGTTCCTGCAGTTCGTGAACATCCCGGACATGGTGAAGCAGCTCCGCGAGGGCCAGGACTCCGCGGACGGCACCTCGTCCCTCCAGTCCCTCATGATGTCGCTCGCCGGCCGCGTCGGCATGGGCAACATCGGCGGCGTCGCCACGGCCATCGCGTTCGGCGGCCCCGGCGCCGTGTTCTGGATGTGGGTCATGGCCCTGCTCGGCGCCGCCACATCCTTCATCGAGTCCACGCTCGGCCAGATCTACAAGGAGCGCGACCCGGACACCGGCGAGTACCGCGGCGGCCCGGCGTACTACCTGGAGAAGGCCTACAAGCACACGGCCGCCGCCCCCGCCTTCAAGGCGTACGCGATCCTGTTCGCCGTCGTCACCGTCTTCGCCACCAGCTACTTCCTGCCGGGCGTGCAGGCCAACGGCGTGGCCGCGGCCGTGGGCGAGGCGTGGGCCGTGCCCGCCTGGGTCGTGGCCCTGGCCATGGTCATCCTGCTGGCCTTCATCGTCCTGGGCGGCGTGAAGCGCATCGCGACGTTCGCCGTCTACGTGGTGCCCGTGATGGCCGTGCTGTACATCATCCTCGCGCTGATCGTGCTGTTCCTGAACTTCGACCAGATCCCCGAGGTCTTCGGCTCCATCTTCGCCAGCGCGTTCGGTGTGCACGCCGTGTTCGGCGCGATCCTCGGCCTCGCCATCCAGTGGGGCGTGAAGCGCGGCGTCTACTCCAACGAGGCCGGCCAGGGCACGGGTCCGCACGCCGCCGCGGCCGCCGAGGTCTCGCACCCGGCCAAGCAGGGCTTCGTGCAGGCGTTCGCCGTGTACATCGACACGCTCTTCGTCTGCTCGGCCACCGCGTTCATCATCATCTCCACGGGCGCCTACCGGGTGTACTCGGACGGGTCCGGCTCCGGCCTGCTGTTCGAGGGCATCGTCTCGCCGACGGCCTCCGAGGGCCCGGCCTTCGTCCAGACTGGCTTCGACGCCATGTTCACCGGCTTCGGCCCCACGTTCGTGGCCGTGGCGCTCGCGTTCTTCGCCTTCACCACGATCGTGGCGTACTACTACATGGCCGAGGTCAACCTCGTGTTCCTCACGCGCAACCTGCGCAACGGCATGGTCCGCCGCGTCGTGCTGCGCTTCCTGCAGGCCCTGATCCTCGTGTCCGTGGCCTACGGCGCCGTCGCCACCACGGGTGCGGCCTGGGGCCTCGGCGACATCGGCGTGGGCTCCATGGCCTGGCTGAACATCCTCGGCATCCTCGTGCTGCAGGGCCCGGCCCTCAAGGCCCTCAAGGACTACCGTGCACAGAAGCGCCAGGGTCTCGACCCGCAGTTCGACCCGCGCCCGCTCGGCATCCGCAACGCGGACTTCTGGGAGCACCGCGCCGACGGCCTGATCACCCAGGGCGTCGCCGGCACGGCCGAGCACCCGATCGTCACCGAGGGCGGCGCCCACCGCGCCTGACGGGCCGGCGGGGCTGGGCCCTCCCCGCCCCACCACGACGACGGCCCGGACGCCGCCAGCGTCCGGGCCGTCGTCGTGCGCGGCAGGTCAGAACAGCTGGCGCAGGTTCGCCTTCGCGAGGTCGAGCAGCTTGGTGCCCTTGCCGTCGAGGACGGTGCGCATGGCGTAGAGCGCGAAGCCCTTGGCCTGCTCGAACTCGATGCTCGGCGGGATCGTCAGCTCCTGACGCTCGGTCTTGACCACCAGCAGCGCAGGCCCGTCGTGGGCGAGGAACTCGCGCATCACCGCAGGCAGGTCCGTCGTGTGGTCCGCGCGGAAGCCCTTGATGCCGGCTGCCTCCGCGATCGCCGCGAAGTCCGGGTTCTGCAGGTCCGTCCCGAAGGGGACGAACCCGGCGGCCATCATCTCGAGCTCCACGAAGTTCAGCGAGTCGTTGTCGAACACGAGCGTCTTCACGGGCAGGTCGTTCTGCACGAACGACAGCAGCTCGCCGAGCATCATGGCCAACCCGCCGTCGCCGGCCATCGCCACCACCTGGCGGGTGGGGTCGACCGCCTGGGCGCCGACCGCCTGCGTGACCGCGTTGGCCATGGAGCCGTGGGACAGGGAGCCGATGATCCGGCGGCGCCCGTTCATCGTCAGGTACCGGGAGGCCCAGACCACCGGGGAGCCGACGTCGGGCAGGAACACCACGTCGTCGTCGGCCAGCTCGTCGAGGAGGCGGGCCACGTACTGCGGATGCACGCGTCCGCGTCCCGGGGAGGCCAGCTGGTCGAGGTCCTTGCGGGTCTTGGCGTAGTGCTTGAGCGCCTTGTCCAGGAACGCCGACGACGAGTTCCCGCGCAGCAGCGGCAGCAGGGCCTGGGCCGTCTCCTTCACGCCGCCCACGAGCGGCACGTCCACGGCCACCCGTCGGCCGATCTGCTCGCCGCGCACGTCCACCTGGATGACCGTGGCGTCCTCGGGGTAGAACTGCCGGTACGGCAGGGAGGAGCCGAGGATCAGCAGAGTCTCGGCCTCCTTGAGCGCGTGGTAGCCGGAGGCGAAGCCGAGCAGGCCGGTCAAGCCGACGTCATACGGGTTGTCGTACTCGATCCGGTCCTTGCCGCGCAGCGCGTGGACGATCGGGGCCTGCAGGCGCTCCGCCAGGGCCACGACCTCGTCGTGGGCGCCGGCCGCACCCGCGCCGGCCAGGATGGTGATCCGCTTGGACGAGTCCAGGGCCTCGGCGGCCTCGCGCAGCACGGAGTCCGCCGGGATGACGCGGGACGGCGTGTGACGGATCACCTCGGGCTTCGCGGAGAGCTCGGTGAGGGCCACGTCGCCCGGGATCACGAGCACGGCCACGCCCCGCTGCTCGACGGCGGCCCGCATCGCGGTGCGCAGCATGCGGGGCATCTGGTCCGCCGAGGAGACGTGCTCCACGTAGACGGAGCACTCGCGGAACAGGTCCTGCGGATGGGTCTCCTGGAAGTAGCCCGAGCCGATCTCCTCCGACGGGATGTGCGCGGCGATCGCGAGCACCGGAGTGCGGGAGCGCTGGGCGTCGAACAGGCCGTTGATCAGGTGGAGGTTGCCCGGACCGCACGAGCCCACGCAGACCGCGAGCTCATCCGTGAGCTGGGACTCGGCGGAGGCCGCGAAGGCCGCGGTCTCCTCGTGCCGGGTGTGCACCCACTGGATGCCGCCGTGGGAGCGCAGGGCCTCGGTCAGCCCGTTGAGGGAGTCCCCGGGCACGCCGTACATGCGGCGCACGCCCGAGGCGTGGAGGGTCTCGACGATGTTCTGGGCGACGGTGGCCACGGTGGAACCTCTCTCTGGTCGGGAGGCGCCCGGGCCGGTTTCGGCAGGGGCGCGGCATTGCCTTCCACGCTAGGGGTCGAGGTCCAGGCCCGGGGAGGGTCGGCCGTCCGCAGAGGGGGCGTCCGGCCTGGTCAGCGCAGCAGGTCGCGCTCCACCCAGCGCAGCAGGGACTCGCCCGCCCGCTCGTGGACGTCGTCGGCGTCGCCGATGCCGCGTTCGGCGAGGATCGCCGCCGTCACCACGCCGTAGGGCTTCTCGGGGACGCCGTCGGCGGGCCGCACGTCCATGTGCTCCACGGCGAGTCCGCGCTCGTGCAGCCGGTCGGCCATGGCGTAGTCGCTGCGCGAGTCGCCCGCGGTGAGCCAGCGTTCGGGCACCGGGGTGCCCGCCTCCGCCAGCAGGTCGAAGCAGCGCTCGACGCCCAGGTCCTTGCCGGAGGAGCGGTGCTCGACGTCCACCGAGATCACCGAGGGGGCCACGCGCACCTCCTCGGCGAGTCCGCGCTCGGCGAGCAGATCCTCGACGCCCGCGGCGACGTCGTCGCGCACCCGCTCGTACTCCGTCTGGTCGGCGCCGACCGTCTTCTCGAGGGAGACCATGGCCAGCTTGGTGCGGTCGGTGAACTGCAGGTCCCCGGCGCGCTCATCGTTGAGGGCCCAGATCGCGTCACGGGTGTCCGCGTCGATGGCCATGTCCGGGTCGGTGCGGAGCCAGTCCGGGGCGGTGCCGTCCACGGTGACGTCGGGCAGGTCCCCGGAGGGCACCGCGGAGAACGGGAACCACACGGCGCCCTTCTCGCAGATCGCGTGGAAGGGAGCGTCGTCCGGGAGGCCCGCGTCGCGCAGCGGGGCGATCAGGTTGTGCAGGAGGAAGTCCGTGGAGCGGCCCGTGTTGAAGCCGACCGGCACCCCGCGCCTCGCGAGACGGACGAGCACGTCGATGATCCCCTCCGGCACGGTCCGGGTCTCGGTGGAGGCCACGGGGGCGTCCACGTCCAGCAGGAGTCCTATCGGGGAGGAAGTGCGCATGCCCCCACCCTAGGCCGCGGTGGCCCGTGCCCGCGATGGGCCCGGCGGCTACGCTGACCCTGAGACCGGGCACACCCCCGACGATCACCCCACGGGAGCACCCATGAGCACCGCCACCGACCTCGGCCCGTCCCGCAGCCCCTTCGGCCCCGACGCCGCGGCGCGCGTCCCCAGCTCGGGGACGGGGCTGTCCTCGACGGGCGGCCGGGTGGCCATGCTCGTGGTCGTGATCCTCGCGGTCGTGGCCGCGTTCCTGGGCTCCGGCGTCGTCGGCGGCCTGACCCCCGTGGCCGAGGCCGCGGGCGGCTGGCTCGGCCCGGACGCCACCTGGGTCTCCCCGGCGACCCCCGCGTTCGGCATCTGGTCCGTGATCTACGCGGGGCTGCTGGCGTACGCCGTGTGGCAGTTCCTCGCCTCGGCCCAGTCCGCCCGTCACGACCGCCTGCGACCGTGGATCCTGGTCTCGGTGCTGCTCAACGCCGCGTGGATCTGGACGGTGCAGGCCGGGCTGCTGGGGCTGAGCGTCGTGGTGATCGCGCTGCTGCTGACGTGCCTGGCGTGGATCCTGGTGCTCCTCGAATCCGTCCGCGCGCACAGCTGGGGGGAGCGGATCCTCCTGGACGGGGTGCAGGGCCTGCATCTGGGCTGGGTCTCGATCGCCGCCGTGGCGAACCTGGCCGCGTGGCTGGCCTCGACCGGCGTCGTCGGCGATCCGGGGCAGTCGTCCTTCTGGGCGAAGGTGATGCTCGTGGTGGCCGTGCTGATCGGCGCGTTCACGGCCGTGTACAACGGCGGCCGCCCGGCTCCGGCGTTCGCGCTCGCGTGGGGTCTGGTGTGGATCGGCGTCGGCCGCGCGGACGGCACGGGGCTGCTCTCGGGCAGCCTCGCCCTCCTGGCGTGGGGCGGCGCCGCGATCGTCCTGCTGTGCTGGCTGGCCGCGCTGCTGCTCTCCCGCCGGTCCGCGACGGGCGAGGCCCGCGACCTCGTCCTCGACGCCCTCGACGGCGGCGGCGACCCCATCGACGGCCGCCGCTGACCCCCGTCGTCATTGACGGAACGGGGACCGATGTTGTCGTGACGTGCGGCAACACCTGTGCCTCCCACCTGCGATGATGTGGTGATCCGAAGGCCCCGCCTCACGGCGGGGCCTTCGTCATGTCCCCGTCCCTTCCCCTCCAGGATCCTCGTGCCCCTTGCCCGTCTGCGCGCGGCGCTCCCCGCGGCCGCACTGTCCCTGCTCCTGCTCACCGGCTGCACCGCCACCGACGACGGCGTCACCCCGGCGAGCGATGCCGACACCTCCGCGTCGGTCAGCACGATGCCGATCACGTCCACCCCCTCCGTCGACGCGGCTGCGACGAGCCGTGCCGCTGCGTCGTCGCTGGCCGCTTCCTCCTCCGCCGCGCAGAGCTCGCGCGCCGCAGCGTCGTCCTCGAGCGAGGCCGCCGAGTCGCGTGCCGCTGAGGGCTCCCGCAGTGCCGAGCCGGCGGCGCCCGCCGCCCCGGCCGACGTCGAGGGAGACGTGGTCACGGTCGAGTCGATCTCGGACGGCGACACGCTCCGCGTGACCCTCGGCGAGGTGTCCACGCGGGTGCGCCTGCTCAACATCGACACCCCCGAGACCCACCACCCCTCGAAGCCGGTCGAGTGCATGGGACTGGAGGCGACGGCGGCGCTGAAGTCGATGATCAGCCCCGGCGACACGGTGGTGCTGCGGTACGACCGCCGGCTCTACGACCGCTATGACCGCCTCCTCGCCGGCGTGTACGCCGACGGCGTCCTGGTCAACGCCGAGATGGCCCGCCTGGGCTATGGCGAGCCGGCGGTCTTCGACGGCAACGACCGTTTCCTGCCCGAGGTCGAGGCGGCGTGGGAGCAGGCCCGGGCGAACGGCGTCGGCAGGTTCTCCGGGGAGTGCGGCACCGCGGCCGAGCCCATCCCGGAGGCGGCCCCGGCCCCCGCCCCGGAGGCGGCCCCCGCGGCCGGCGACGCGGGGCCGGTGCGCGGAGCCGACTCCGTGTGCCCGGACTCCCACCCGGTCAAGGCCAACGACAACTCGGGCATCTACCACATGCCCGGTCAGCAGCACTACGGCAAGACCAACGCGCGCAACTGCTACGCCTCCGCCGCCGCGGCCCAGGCGGACGGCTACCGGGCGGCCCGGCGCTGAGGGCGCCGCATCGGGTGCGGTCAGCGGCCCTCGTGGACCGCCCGCAGCTCGTAGCCGCGCTCCTCCACGGCCGTCTGCTTCTCGGCGCGCTTCTCCACCCCGGCCACGTCCTTCGGGGGCAGCTGCACCCGAGCCTCGGCGGGCAGGCCGGCCTCGAGCTGGCGGGCACGCTCCACCTCGGCGTCGACCTCCAGGCCGAGCAGCAGCACGATGTTGAAGATCCACAGGGCGAACAGCAGCGCCATGATCGTGCCGATCGCGCCGTACGCCGAGTAGCCGGCGAACTGCGTGAAGTACACGGACAGGGCCACCGCGGCCAGCACCATGCCCACCAGCGCCACGATGTTGCCGGGGCCGAAGAGGTGGAAGCGCGGCTTCTGGACGTTCGGGGTGGTGTAGTACAGGGTCGCGATCAGCACCAGCAGGATCAGGACGACGACGGGCCACTTCACCCACGCCCACACCGGCAGGAACGTGTCCGACAGGAAGTTCACCACGCCGGTCATGCCGAGCGGGCCGGCGATCGGCTGGAGGAAGCCGTCCACGAGCGAGCGGTTCAGCGCCAGCGAGAGCAGCACGACCACGATGCCCACGATCAGGATGAGCGTGGTGAGCAGGTTGGTCAGCGTCAGCTTCACCAGGCCGCGGCCCTCCTCGTAGCCGTACACCGTGTTGGCCGAGCGATTGAACGCCTTCACGTACGCGGAGGCGGACCACAGGGCGGTCGCGATGCCGATGACGAGGGCGATGATCCCGCCGCCTGAGGCGGCCGAGTCGCTCATGGTGGTCACCAGGTTCGTGACGAGCGCCTGGTAGTCGCTCGGGACCAGACCGGTCAGCTGCCCCAGCAGATCGTCGATGGCTCCGCGGTTGGAGGCGAGCACGAGGGACAGGATGGAGAACACGGCCAGCAGCGAGGGGGCCAGCGAGAGCACCAGGTAGTAGGTGAGCTTCGCGGCCAGGTCGGTGCCGCCGTCGTTGCCGAACTCCTTGAGCGCGCGCGTGAGCGCGTACTTCCAGCCGGCGCCGTCGAGCTTCACCCCCTTGAGCCGCTCGGCACGCTGGTCGGGATCGATCTTCGCGGCCTCCAGGGTCGCGTCCACAGGATGAATGGCCACGTCGGTCCTCTCGCGCTCGGGGGCAGGGTGCGGATCGGGCCCCACGCTAGCGGACGGGTGCCCCGTCCGTCCCGACCGGGGCGGCGCTGGGCCGCGGACCCAGGCGATCAGCACTCGATGACGTTCACGGCCAGGCCGCCGCGCGAGGTCTCCTTGTACTTGGACTTCATGTCCGCGCCGGTGTCGCGCATGGTCTTGATGGCCTGGTCCAGGGTCACCCGGTGCGAGCCGTCCCCGAGCAGCGCCAGCCGGGCCGCGTTGATGGCCTTCACCGACGCGATCGCGTTGCGTTCGATGCACGGCACCTGGACCAGGCCGCCCACGGGGTCGCACGTCAGCCCGAGGTTGTGCTCGATCCCGATCTCGGCCGCGTTCTCCACCTGGTCCACGGTGCCACCGAGCACGGCGCACAGCGCGCCCGCCGCCATGGAGCAGGCCGAGCCGACCTCGCCCTGGCAGCCGACCTCGGCGCCGGAGATGGAGGCGTTGCGCTTGTACAGGATGCCGATCGCCGCCGCGGTGAGCAGGAACTCGACCACCTTGTCGTCCCGCTCCTGCTGCGTGGCGCCCTCGGGGAGCACGAAGCGCATGTAGTAGAGCATGACGGCCGGGATGATGCCCGCGGCGCCGTTCGTGGGCGCGGTGACGATGCGCCCGCCCGAGGCGTTCTCCTCGTTCACCGCGAGCGCGAAGAGGTTGACCCACTCCATGGCCCACATGGGGTCGGTGCGGTCGGTGGTCTGCAGCAGGTGCTCCCGCAGCGCGGGGGCCCGACGGCGGACCTGCAGTCCGCCGGGCAGGATCGGCTCGGTGCGGGTCACGCCGTTGTGGACGCATTCCTCCATGACGGCCCAGATGGCCAGCAGCCGGGTGCGCAGCTCGTCGAGGTCGTGCCGGGTGGCCTCGTTGGCGAGCATGAGCTCCGCGATGCTCAGGCCCGCCTCGTGGCAGCGGGCGGCGAGCTCGGCGCCCGTGGAGAAGGGGTACGGTTCGCCGGTGTCGCCGTCGTCGGCGCGGTTGACGTCCTTGGTGGCGTCCAGCTCGGCCTCGAGCTCGTCCGAGGTGACCACGAAGCCGCCGCCCACCGAGTAGTAGTCGCGGGTGTGGAGCTGTCCGCCGGCGTCGTCGTAGGCGGTCAGGCGCATGCCGTTCGGATGCCCGGGCAGGGACTCGCGCATGTGCAGCGTCAGGTCGCCCCGCCGGTCGAAGGCGATCTCGTGGCGCCCGTCCAGGGGCAGCCGACCGCCCGTGACGATCTCCTCCACGAGCCCGGTGCAGGCGTCCGGGTCGATGGTCTCGGGGTCCTGGCCGGCCAGGCCGAGCAGCACCGCGGTGTCCGAGCCGTGGCCCACGCCGGTGGCCGCCAGCGAGCCGAACAGCTCGGCGTGCACGCGGGCCGTGCGCTCGAGGACGCCGTGCTGGCCCATGCTGTCCGTGAAGCGGCGGGCGGCGCGCATGGGTCCCACGGTGTGGGACGAGGACGGGCCGATGCCGATCGAGAACAGGTCGAGGACGCTGAGCGCCATGCAGTGCTCCTAGGGTGCGAGCGGGACGCGCGGAGCCGGGGGTGCGGGCCGGACGCGCGGAGCCGGGTGATCCGGTGCAGACCAGACTAGGGGCACGGGGCCCGGCAGGCCATGGGGTCGCGGGTCGAGGTCCGCGGTGCTCTCCGGCCCGTCGCCCGCCGCACGGACCGGAGCCGGGAGCGCTCAGAGGATGTTGTCCTTGGACTCCTCCACCTGCGCGGCCGCACGGAACGCCGTCAGGTCACGCAGATACTCGTCCGCGTGGCGGAACACGGGCCCCTGCCCGGCCACGAGCATGACCCCCTCGAGGGGCTCGAACCGGGAGCGGCCCGCGTGGAGGTCCTCGCCGGCGTCGACCAGGGTGCGCAGCTGCCACCACGTGGGGGCCATCAGGTTGACCTCGCCGGCCCGGAAGCGGCGCAGCAGCTCGGCGGGCGACGCCCAGCCGTGGCTGGCCGCCTCGGAGGACATCCGCTCGGGGGACTGACCCTGCGGCAGGTGGACGGCGAAGAAGAACGTGTCGTAGCGGCGCGGGCCCCCGTGCGGGGTGATCCACCGGGACCACGGCACGAGCGCGCCGGCGTCGGGGCGCAGCCCCTCGCGGTCGAGCAGATCCCCGAAGTCCACCTCGTGGCGCTCGACGGCGTCGCGCAGCTCGTCGGGGAACGCGGCCACCCGGGCCGGGTCCACGGGGGTGCCGGTGGCGGCGTCCCGGGCCAGGAGCACTCCGGTCTCCTCGAACGTCTCGCGGACGGCGGCGGCCAGCACGCGGCCGGCGCCGTCGGCGGGGTCGAGTTCCGCGAGGGTGCCGTGGGCGTCCGCGGGCTCGTGCGGCAGCCCCAGGCGCCGGCCCCAGTCGGCCAGATCCGTGCCCTCCCACAGCCGGTCCGGCAGGTCGTCCGCGGGGTCCACGCGGCCGCCGGGGAAGGCCGTGGCGTGGGCGCTGAAGGCCATGGTCCCGGCGCGGCGGACCGTGAACACCGAGGTCTCGCCGTCGGCCCCGGGTCGGACCAGCACGAGGGAGGAGGCGGGCACCGCCGGGACCCGGGGCCGGTCCTCGGCGACCGGCGGCTCGGCGGACGGGGCGGCGGGGCTCACGGTGCCTCCTCGGTTCGGGCGATCATGGTCCGGACGCGCGGGCCGACGACGGCGGCCCCGGCCGCTCCCGCGCGGGGGTCATGCGGCCCGGATGTGCGCGGACCCGTAGTCTGTAGCGTAAGTCGCCGCGCTCGGGGCGGAGGCCCCGGGGCGAGACCGCGACCCAAGGAGGAGAGGCCGTGAAGATCCTGGTGCTGGCCAAGCAGGTGCCGGACACGTGGCAGGAGCGTGAGCTGAGCCTGGAGACCGGCTGGGTGGTGCGCGACGGCGCGGCCGAGCCCGTGCCGGACGAGATCAGCGAGCGCGTCATGGAGGTCGCCCTGGGCTGGCGGGACGCCGGCGCGGACATCGAGGTCGTGGCCCTGACGGTGGGCCCCGAGGACTCCTCGAAGACCCTGCGCAAGATGCTGGCCATGGGCGCGGACTCCGCCGTGCAGATCACCGACGACGCACTCGTCGGCTCGGACGCCGTGCAGACGGCTCGCGTGATCGCCGCGGCCGTCGAGAAGGAGGGCGCCGACCTCGTGCTCGCCGGCACGCTGTCCACGGACGGAGGCACCGGCGTGGTGCCCGCCATGGTCGCCGAGCTCCTGGAGCGGCCCTACCTGCCGCACGCCGAGGCCCCCGAGCTGGCCGACGGCGAGCTGACCGGCACCGTGGCGACCTCGGACGCGGACGTGCGCGCCGCCGTCGCCCTGCCCGCCGTGGCGGGCCTGACGGAGAAGACCGCGGAGCCGCGGTTCCCGAACTTCAAGAACATCATGGCGGCCAAGAAGAAGCCGCTCACCGTGCTGTCCCTGGCCGACCTCGGCATCGCCGCGGGCCCGGCCGAGGCCGCCTACCGCTCCGTGATGGTCTCGGCGGACACGCGTCCCGAGCGTGCCGCGGGCGAGAAGGTCACCGACGACGGCACCGCCGCCGAGCGGCTGGTGGAGTTCCTCGCGGGTCGGGGGCTCGTGTGAGCGCGAACGTGGAGGAGACCGAGATGACGACGCAGACCGACGCCGCGAACAGCGGCCAGACCGTGCTGGTGCACGCCGAGATCGGCGCGGACGGAGCGCTCCGCCCGATCGTGGCCGAGCTCCTCGGCGCCGCCGCCACCGTGGGCGTGCCCGAGGCCGTCCTCGTGACCGGCGCGGAGGGCAGGGACGCCGCCGTCGCCCGTCTGGGGGAGTACGGCGCCACGCGCGTCCACGTCCTCGTGGCCGACGACGCCGCCACCACCCTGGGCGACGCCGCCGTGCAGGCCCTCGCCGCCGCGACCGCCCGCACCGCGCCCGTGGCCGTGCTGCTCTCCGGCAGCCCCGAGTCCCGCGCGGTGGCCGGCCGCCTGTCCGTCCGCGCCCGCGGCCCCGTCTGCGCGGATGCCGTGGGGCTGCGCTGGGCCGACGACGAGGTCATCGCCCGCCACTCCGTGTTCGGCGGCGACTACCTCAGCGAGTCCACCGGCGAGGGCGGCCCCCGGATCATCACCGTGCGCCCCGGCGCCGTCGCGGACCGGGCCCCGGCCGTCGAGGCGCCCGAGGTCGTGGAGCTGGCCGCCGCCGAGCTCGGCCCGGTGACCGCCGGCGCCCGGGTGCTCGAGGTGAACGCCCGCACGCAGAACTCCGCCCGTCCGCCCCTGCGCGGCGCGAAGACCGTCGTCGCCGGCGGTCGCGGCGTGGGCTCCGAGGAGGGCTTCGCGATCGTCGAGCAGCTCGCCGACGAGCTCGGCGCCGCCGTGGGCGCCTCGCGTGCCGCCGTCGACTCCGGCTACACCGCGGCCGAGCGCCAGGTGGGCCAGACCGGCGTGATCGTGTCCCCGAACCTGTACATCGCCCTCGGCATCTCCGGCGCCATCCAGCACCTGGCCGGCATGAAGACCGCCAAGACCATCGTGGCGATCGACAAGAACGAGGACGCCGAGATCTTCGAGCACGCCGACTTCGGCGTGGTCGGGGACATCTTCCAGGTGGTCCCGCAGGTCATCGAGCAGCTGCGCACCCGCCGCGGCTGAACCGGTGCGGGCGCGGTCCGCTGCGGACCGCGCCCCTCGGACGAGGAGAAGCATGCCCAAGCAGCGAATGGCCGGCTACGTCCCCCTGAAGGGCGCCCCGGCCGAGACCGAGCCCGCCCCCGCCCCGGCGCAGGACACCACGACGGCGGCCCCCGCCTCGGCCGCGGCCGCCGTCCCGGTGGCGCCGACCGCGCCGACGTCGGGCCTCACGCCCCTGTCCGCGCGACGCCGCATGGCCGGGTACGTCCCGTTCGCCCGCGAGGCCGAGTGGCTCGGCGGCGCCCCCGCCCCGGCCGCGGGATCGATCCCGGCCGCCGCCCCGGCGCGGTCCGTCGCGCCCGAGCCGATCGCCGCCTCGGCGTCCCCGACGCGGGCCCCCGCACCCGCGGAGACCGAGCCCGTCGTGCCGGACGTGGCGGCCGTCGTCGCCTCCGCGACCGGTGCGCCGGCCGCGGCCGGGGTGGGCGCTCCCGTGGAGTCCGACCTCGTGCCGCTCGCGAAGCGGCGACGCATGGCCGGGTACGTGCCGTTCGCCCGGGAGGGGGAGTGGTTCACCGAGCTCGCCGCCGTGGGCGGCCCCACCGCGCCGGAGATGGTGGCGCAGGAGGTCGTCGCCGAGCCGGCCACCGCCGAGCCCGCCGCCGCGGAGCCGGCCGATGCGGAACCGGCCGTCGCCGCCCCCGTGGCCGCGGCGCCGGCTGCGGAGCCGGCTCCCACCGCGCCGGACACCCGTTCGGCCCCGCCGGCCTCCACCGCGCAGCCGCCCCGGGCCGTCCCCGGGGCCGCCACCGGCACGCCCGCTCGGGCCGCGGAGACGGACGCCGCCGAATCCGCCGCCCCGTCCCGCCTGCGCAAGGCGCTGCCGGCGGTGGCCGGCGTCGTCGTGCTGGCGCTGCTCGCAGTGCTGGCCGGACGCTGGCTGCGGAGCCTCGACCCGGTGGCGGACTTCATCGCGACCTACGACGGGCACCCGGTCCTGCCCGAGGGCACCCCCGAGGGGATGCCCTGGTGGATGGGCTGGCAGCACTTCCTGAACATGTTCCTGATGGTGCTGATCATCCGGACGGGCCTGCAGATCCGTCACGAGACGCGGCCTCCGGCCAACTTCACTCCGACGAAGGACGGCCTGTTCTCCGCGCGGGGCAACACCCCGAAGAAGTTCTCGCTCACCATCTGGACGCACCAGGCCCTCGACGCGCTGTGGCTGCTCAACGGCGTGATCTTCGTGGTGCTGCTGATCGTCACCGGCCACTGGGCGCGGATCGTGCCCACGGACCCGCACGTGTTCCAGCACGCCCTGTCCGCCGGCATCCAGTACCTGTCCCTGGACTGGCCCACGGAGAACGGCTGGGTGCACTACAACGCGCTGCAGATGCTCTCCTACGCGCTGGTGGTGTTCGTGGCCGCCCCGCTCGCCGCCCTCACGGGCTGGCGCATGTCCTCGTGGTTCCCCACGGAGGCCAAGGGACTGAACAAGGCGTTCCCCATGGAAGTGGCCCGCAAGGTGCACTTCCCGGTGATGGTCTTCTTCGTGGCGTTCATCGTGGTGCACGTGTTCCTCGTGGCCTTCACGGGCCTGCTGACGAACCTGAACCACATGTACACCTCGCGCGGCGGGGCCACCGACGCGTGGGGCCTCGTGGTGTTCCTCGTGAGCGTGGCGGTCACCGCCGCCGCGTGGTTCTTCCTGAAGCCCGCCTTCACGGCCCCCGTGGCCTCCCGGTTCGGCACCGTGGGCCGCTGAGCCGGCCGCACGACGACGGCCCCTCCTCCTCCCGGGACTTTCGAACGTGATGTCGGGGGAATGAGCGCTTTCGAACGTGAGATAGGCCCTTTCTCACGTTCGAAAGCGCTCGGGTGCTCGGGCGTGCGGGGCGTCAGCTCCGGGCGGCGCGGAAGGTGACCTGCACCTGGACCATCGGCTTGTCGGCCACGGGGACGCCGTCGGCGCCGACCGGCACGAGGTCCACCTCCACGAGGCGCAGGGACCGGCCGGCGTGTCGCACCCGTGTGAGGGCGACCATCTCGCCATGCCCCGGGCGCACGAACACCACGTGCACGGCCTGGACGTCGTAGCGCACGCGGTCCGGCATGGCCGCCTGCGCGGCGATGACCGCCCGCAGCGTCATGGCCCCGCCGTGGACCGCGCCCGACGGGTTGGCCAGCTCTGGCTTCGGGGCGAAGCGGGCGCCCGCGCTCGCCGCGGCAGCGACGGCGGGGCGCACGTCCGGATCGGCCGCCGGCAGCGACTCGGGGCGGGCGGCCAGCAGCCCCGGCATGGGCACGCGGGTCTCGGCCCCGCGGGGCAGCCGTCCGGCGGCGACGAACGCGGCCATCCGCTCCGGCGCTCCGGCGGGCACCGACTGGAACCAGCCGGTCGCCTCGACGACGCGACGCCCGTCCGCGTCCTCGAGCCACGCGCGGGCCACGCCACCGCCGGCATCCCAGGCCAGCGGGCGGGTCCAGCACTCCAGCAGCGGGCCGTCGTCCCCGGCCTTGACGGCCTCCGCGTCGAAGGCGGGCAGCGGGCCGAGCACGTTGACCTGCAGCTCGGTGGTGACCACGGTCTCGATGTCCCGTGCCGCGTGGTGCACGGCCACCGCGGTGGCGTTGTCCATGATCACGGTGGCCGCCGCGCCGGTGGGCCGGCCGTCCAGGTCGAGGCACCACGGGCCGACCTCGAACGCGGCCGGGTTGAGGGCGCCGTCCCGCTCGGTCATCAGCGCGTGGCGGCGGATGCCGAACAGCTGTTCCGTGCGGCCGGAGGGGTGGGAGCGGGGGCCGGTGGGCG
>NZ_JABFAZ010000033.1:0-30055 GCF_017168505.1 Micrococcus sp. KRD077
GCGTGAGGCCCTGCAGGTGTGGGTGAACCACTACAACTACCATCGGCCTCATACCTCCTGCGGGGACGCCCCGCCAACCTCGTTGGCCCCGGCACGAGTCAACAACGTCATGACCTCTTACACCTAGAGTTCGAGTCATGAAGCTCACCGAAGACCTGCTGCAGAAGTTCGACGACCAGATCACCCTCGAGTTCGAGGCGTCCATGGTCTACCGCCAGCTCGCGATCGCCGCCGACGACCTGGACCTGTCGGGGATGGCCGCGTGGCTGCGGCACCAGGCGGACGAGGAGATCGTCCACGCGAACAAGTTCATCGACCACGTCGCCGACCGGGACAGCGTCCCGACGATCGGCGCCATCCCGGCCCCGCCCGTGCAGGCCGGCATCTCGGCCCTGGAGATCTTCCGGGCCGCGCTCGCGCACGAGCAGAAGGTCTCCGAGGCGATCCGCGAGCTGTACCGGGCCACCGAGTCCGCGGGCGACCTCAACTCACGCCCGCTGCTGAACTGGTTCCTGGACGAGCAGATCGAGGAGGAGGCCACCGTCTCCGAGATCGTGGGCCAGCTCGAGCTCGTCGGCGACGACGGCTCGGGCCTGCTCCGCATCGACGGCCGCCTGGGCTCCCGTCCCGTGGAGACCACCGAGAACGACGCCTGAGCCCACCGGCGGCCTCGTCGGCCGCGCACGCACCGGCCCGGTCCCCCACGGGGCCGGGCCGGTGCGTGTCCGTCCTCGCCGCTATGCTCGACCTGCGCCCTGCCCGCGCACCGGCGCGCCCGTCGGCCCCACCCCAGGAGGAACCATGGTCGGACTCGTAGCCCTGCTCGACGACGTCGCCGCCCTCGCCCGCCTCGCCGCCGCGAGCGTGGACGACGTGGCCGCCGGAGCGGGACGCGCTGCAGCCAAGGCGGCGGGTGTGGTGGTCGACGACGCCGCGGTGACCCCGCAGTACATGGCCGGCGCGGCCGCGGCCCGCGAGCTGCCGATGATCTGGCGGATCACCAAGGGCTCCCTGCGCAACAAGCTCGTGTTCATCCTGCCCGCGCTGTTGCTGCTCGACTGGCTCGCCCCCTGGATCCTGCCGTGGCTGCTGCTGGCCGGCGGCACCTACCTGTCCTATGAGGGCGCGCACAAGGTATGGGGCAAGCTCGCCGGCCACGGGCATGCCGACGACGCGGAGCCCGCCGTCGAGCGGGGCCCGGAGGCCGAGGACACCGTGGTGCGCGGGGCCATCACCACGGACTTCATCCTCTCCCTGGAGATCATGGTCATCTCCATGAACGAGGTGACCGACCTGGGCTTCTGGATGCAGGCGGCGGTCCTGGCGGTGGTGGCCGTCCTCATCACCGTATGCGTGTACGGGGCGGTGGGGCTGATCGTGAAGATGGACGACGTCGGCCTGCACCTGCACCAGAACGCCTCGACCTCCGGCGGCCGCTCGTTCGGCGCCGGGCTGGTCAAGGCCATGCCGCACGTGCTGCGCGTGGTGACCGTCATCGGCACCGTGGCGATGCTCTGGGTGGGCGGCCACATCGCCCTCGTGGAGCTGGACGCGCTGGGCGTGCCGTGGCCCTACTACGCCGTGCAGCACGGGATCGTCGAGCCCGTCACGCACGCCGCCGGCGCGTTCCTCGGCTGGCTCACGGAGACCGCGACGTCGGCCGTGTGGGGCCTGCTCTGGGGCTCGGTCGCGCTCGGGGTGGTCCTGCTCGTCGGACGCCTGCGCGGGAAGAAGGCCGCGCCCGCCCACTGATGCGGCGGCTGACGGGTCCGCCACCACCCGCGCCCGACGCTGAGGCCCGCAGACGCGCCGCTACGCACGGAACGTGGCGGCGCGTCTGCGGGCCTCGGCGCTGTCTCCGTCTCCCGACGGGCCCCGTCAGTCGGCGGTGAGGAAGGTGCGCACCGCGGAGACGAAGGCCTCGGGCTGGTCGGCGTGCAGCCAGTGGCCGGCGTCACGGACGGTCACGCGCACGACGCGCGGGAACAGCTCCTTCATCCGCGGCACGTCCTCATCCTGGACGTAGTCCGACTCGGCGCCGGCCAGCCACAGGACCGGATGGTCGAACACGCGCTCCGGATCCTCGGGGACCACCGGGTCCGGGAACGAGCCGATCTCCCGCAGGTGCTCGAAGAGCATGGCCACGTTGGGCTGCCACGCGAAGTGGCCGGCCGTGCGCCGCAGGTTCTGCAACAGGAAGCCGCGCACCCGCGCGTCGTGGACGTGCTCGGCCATGGCCGCGTCGGCCTCGGCCCGCGAGTCGTACGCGTCCAGGTCCATGCGCAGCATGGTGCCCAGCAGGTGCACGAACTCGTCCGTGGCCTGCGGCGAGACCCGCGGGGAGATGTCCTCCACGATCAGCCGGTCCACGAGGTCCGGGTGCCGCAGGGCGAGCACCATCGCGACCTTGCCCCCCATCGAGTGGCCCAGCAGATGGACCGGCCCGTCGGCGGCGAGGCCGGCGCGCAGGTGGGCGGCCACCCGGTCCGCGATCTCGCGGTAGTCCACCCGGTCCGTCCAGGGCGAGGCGCCGTGGTCCGGCAGATCGATCAGCTCCACCGTGAAGTCGTCGCCCAGCTCCTTGGCCGGGCCGGTGAAGTTCCGGCCCCGGCCCAGGAGGCCGTGCAGGAACGCGACGCGGCGCGGGCCCTCCCCGATGCGGGTGGAGGCCAGGGGGGCGTCGGACGGGTCGGAGGCGGCGGCGGTCGTGTTCACCCGACTCAGGCTAGCGCGGGACCGCGACGGTGCCTCCCCCGCCTTACAGTCATCTCGACCCTCTGAGATGGGCGCGAACAGTGTCATACTGACCAGAACAGCCCCGCCAGTCCGCCCCGGGAGGTCCCATGCCGGTCGCTGAGGCCCGCGTCAGCGTGGCCGTGTCCACGGCCGTCTTCGGCGTGCGCCCGGACCCGCACGGCGTGCCCCGCCTCTGCGTCGCCCTCGTCCCGCGGATGCGCGAGCCGTTCCTGGACCGGTGGGCGCTGCCGGGCGCGTGGCTCGGCGCGGACGAGGAGCTGGCCGACGTCGCCGCACGCGTGGCCGCCGAGTGCGTGCCCGGTCCCGTCCGTCGCCTCGAGCAGCTGGCGGCGTTCGGCGCCGTGGACCGCTCCCCCACCGGACGCGTCCTCACGGTGGCCCACTGGGCGCTCAGCCCCGCCCTGGACGACGACGGCGCCGCCCCAGCGTCCAGCCCGGACCCGGACGTGGCCGGGCTGCCCATCGGGGTCCATGTGCGCTGGCACCGGGCCGACGCGCCGCCCGCGCTGGCGTTCGACCACGCGCAGATCCTGGCGGCGGCCGTGGCGCGCCTGCGCGCGGACCTGCCGCGAGCCGGCGTCGGGCACGCGCTGCTGGGGCCCTCCTTCACCCTCGCCGAGCTGCGCGCCGTGCACGAGGCCGTCCTCGGCCGCGGCCTCGACGCCGCCAACTTCCGCCGCGCCACCCTCGCCGCCGGGGCCCTCGAGGAGACCGGCGAGGTCCGCGGCGGCACCCCGCACCGCCCGCCCAAGCTCTACCGCTACCGGCCCGCCGGGCCCGGGACCGACCCCGATCCCGCCGGGCCGGATGCCCGCCGCTGACCCACCAGCCCCGACCCAGGAGTCACCCATGACCACCCCGACCGGGACCACCGCCTCGGTGGCCCGCACCCTGACCCTGATCGACAAGGACGCCGCGCGCGGCTCCTCGTGCTCCCCCGACCTGACCCGCGGCCCCTGGGCGTTCGACGCCGGCCTGCCCGCCTACGGCCCCGGCGCATCGCAGGACGACGCCGTCCCGGCCGACGCCCCCGTGCAGGGCCGCATCCCCGAGGAGTACCAGCGGGCCTCGGACGAGGAGCTCCACGCCCGGATCAGCGCGGCGCGGCAGACGCTCGGCGAACGCGTCGTCGTGCTGGGCCACTTCTACCAGCGCGACGAGGTCGTCCAGCACGCCGACTTCGTGGGCGACTCCTTCCAGCTCGCGCGGGCCTCCCAGGGCCGGCCCGAGGCGGAGGCGATCGTGTTCTGCGGCGTGCACTTCATGGCGGAGACCGCGGACCTTCTCTCCACCCCGGACCAAGCCGTCATCCTGCCCAACCTCGCCGCCGGCTGCTCCATGGCGGACATGGCCGACCTGGACTCGGTCGAGGACGCGTGGGAGCAGCTCGAGGCGGTCTACGGCACCGAGCCGGACGACGACGGGCGCGTGCCCCTGCTGCCCGTGACCTACATGAACTCCTCCGCGGCCCTCAAGGGCTTCGTCGGCGAGCGCGGCGGCATCGTGTGCACGTCCTCCAACGCCTCGGCCGTGCTGGACTGGGCGTTCGAGCGTGCCCAGCGCGTCCTGTTCTTCCCGGACCAGCACCTGGGCCGGAACACGGGCCGCGCCAGGGGGATCCCACTCGAGCAGATGCCGACGTGGAATCCCCGCCTGCCGCTGGGCGGGAACTCCGAGGACGCCCTGCGGGACGCGAAGGTCCTGCTGTGGCACGGCTTCTGCTCGGTGCACCGCCGCTTCACTGTGGCGCAGATCGAGCAGGCCCGCGCCGAGCACCCGGACGTCCAGGTGATCGTGCACCCCGAGTGCCCCCTGCCCGTGGTGGAGGCCGCGGACTCCTCCGGGTCCACGGACTTCATCGTCAAGGCCATCCAGGCGGCGCCGGCCGGCTCGACCTTCGCGATCGGCACCGAGATCAACCTCGTGCAGCGCCTGGCCGCCCAGCACCCCGAGCACACGATCTTCTGCCTCGACCCCGTGATCTGCCCGTGCTCCACGATGTACCGCATCCACCCCGGCTACCTCGCGTGGGTGCTCGAGGAGCTCGTGGCCGGCCGCGTGGTCAACCGGATCACCGTGCCCGCGTCCGTGGCCGACCCGGCCCGCACCGCGCTCGAGCGAATGCTGGCCGTCGCGCCGAAGCAGTCGGCCGCGCAGTCCGCCGGGGCTGGGACGTGACCCCGGCCGACCGCGCCCCGACGACACCGGCCCCGCGGCCGGACGTGGAGCGGATCGTGGCCGCAGCGCTCGCCGAGGACGCGCCCTGGGGTGACGTCTCCTCGGAGGCCTTCGTCCCGGAGCAGGCCCGGATCACCGCGCGCGTGGTGGCCCGCGAGGCCGGGGTGCTCTCCGGCACGAACGCCCTCGAGGCCGCCTTCCGGCTCGTCGACCCGGCCGTGTCCGTCACCCTGCACCTGGCCGACGGCGCCGACCTGTCCCCCGGCGCCGTCGTCGCCGAGGTCGCGGGCCCCGCCCGCTCGGTGCTGCGCGCCGAGCGCGTGGCGCTGAACCTCGTCCAGCGCCTGTCCGGGATCGCCACGACGACGGCCGCCCACGTGGCCGCCGTGCGCGCCGGCGGCGGGCACGCGCGGGTGGTGGACACCCGCAAGACCACCCCGGGTCTGCGCGTGCTCGAACGGCAGGCGGTGCGGGACGGAGGCGGGCACAACCACCGCTTCAGCCTCTCGGATGCCGTGATGCTCAAGGACAACCACCTGGCCGCGCTGGGGTTCGGCGGTGCCGGCGACCCGGGCGAGGCCCTCACCGCGGCCCTGCGCGCCGGGATGGCCCGCCTGCCGCACACCACCCACGTGGAGGTGGAGGTCGACCGGCTCGAGCAGATCCCGGCGGTGCTCGCCGCCGGGGTCGACACGATCATGCTGGACAACTTCTCGCCGGCCGAGCTGCGGGCCGGCGTCGAGCTCGTGGCGGGCCGCGCCGTCGTCGAGGCCTCCGGCGGGGTGAGCCTCGAGACGATCGGGGCGATCGCGGCCACGGGCGTGGACGTGATCTCGGTGGGGGCGCTGACCCATACCGTCCGGTCCCTGGACCTGGGCCTGGACGCCGTGGTCGAGGAGGGCTCGCCGCGCCGATGAGCACCACCCTCGACCTGGACCACGCGGCCACCGCGCCCGTCCGGCGCAGCGCGCTGGAGGCGATGTGGCCCGCCCTCACCGGCGTCTACGGCAACCCGTCCTCGGCGCACGAGGCCGGCCGGGCGGCGGCGGCCCTGCTCGAGGACGCCCGCGCGCGGGTGGCCCGCGCGATCGGCGCCCGGGCCGGGCAGGTCGTGTTCACCTCGGGCGGCACGGAGGCCGACGCGCTCGCCGTGCTCGGCACGGTGCGCGCCCGGATCCTCGCCGGACGCCCGGCGGGCCACGTGCTGACCACGGGGATCGAGCACAGCGCGGTGCGGCAGTCCTGTGACCAGCTGGCCCGGCTGCACGGCGTCGAGGTCGAGCACCTCGCGCTGGACCGTGACGGCCTGACCTCGGCGGACGACCTCACCGCCCGCCTGCGCCCGGACACCGCGCTGGTCAGCGTGCACCTGGCCCACAACGAGGTGGGCACGGTGCAGCCGGTGGCCGAGCTGGCCGCCGTCGCCCGGGAGGCGGGCGTGCCGCTGCACGTGGACGCGGTGCAGGCCGCGGGGCAGATCCCGGTGGACGTGCGCGCCCTCGGGGCGGATCTCGTGGCGCTGTCCGGGCACAAGGTGGGCGGGCCCAAGGGGGTCGGCGCGCTGTGGGTGCGCCCGGGTCACGCCCTGGAACCGCTCGTGCCCGGCGGCGGCCAGGAGCGGGGCCGGCGGTCCGGGACGCAGAACGTGGCCGGTGCCGCCGGGTTCGCGGCGGCCTTCGAGGAGGCCGAGGCGGAGCGCGCCACGGCCGCGGACGCGTGGTCCGGGCTGCGGGACCGGTTCGCGGCGCGCGTGCTCGACGGCGTCCGGGAGCTCGTTCCCGACGCGCGGCTGACCGGCCATCCCGCGCGGCGGCTGCCGCGTCACGCCTCGTTCGTGCTGCCCGGCGTGAACGGCGAGTCGGTGCTGGAGGAGGCGGCCCGCCGGGGCGTGCTGGCCTCGGCGGGGTCCGCGTGCTCGGCCCACGACGCCGAGCCGTCCCCGGCCCTGCTCGCGCTGGGCCTCAGCGAGGACGAGGCCCGCACGGCCCTGCGCTGCACGTTCGGCCCGGACGCCGACGCCCCGCTGCTCGACGCCGCGGCGGACGCGATCGTCGACGCCGTCCGGACGGTCACCGCCCTGCGCTGAGCGGCCCCGGGCCGGTCGACCCCGATGCCGCCGGGGGCCGGCGTCGGACGTTCACCCGGGGGTCAGCCCGAGGCCACACACCCGGGGGCCTGGCCGAGTCCGGCCGTTCGCGCCTGCACGCCACGCTGCGCGCGGTCGACGAGGACGGGCTGGTGCTGCGCGGCCGCTTCGCTCGCGGGCTGACCCTGCGCTCCGGCTGGGTCGACGGGGCCGCCGACCACACCGCGAAGATCCTCGCGGACACGCTGCCCTCCGGCGCCCGCTTCGAGGTGACGTACGCGTTCGAGGACGAGGCCGGCCGCCTGGGCGAGTCGGCCGTGGCCCGCTTCACGACGGCGCCCGGCGAGCGTGGCAGGAGTACATGCCGATCGCCGACTCCACGGCCCTGCACCGCGGCTCCGGCCTCGCGCCCACCCGCATCCACCGCAGGATCCCCCGCGGCGCGACGCTCGACGTGTTCGCCCTGGACATGCGCACCCACAAGGGCGAGAACACCCAGCGTCTCGAGACCCACGAGACCCCGATCCTGGGCGAGGAACAGCTGCAGTGGCTCATCCGCGGGCTGCGCGCGGCGTTCACCGACTTCGAGCCGTTCTGGGAGTTCGTGGCCGGCCCCATCAACGCCGGATCGTTCGGCCCGAACACGCTGGACGGCACCTTCGGCCCGCGCCTGGACTTCGAGGCGCACGGGCCGGTCATGGGCTCGCCGCGCTCCGGCGAGCACCAGTACTTCGGCCACGTCGAGATCCCCGAGGACGGCCGCGAGTTCCGGGTGCGTCTGATCAACGCCGCCGGCCGGACGGTCTACTCGCGCACGCTGACGGCGGCCTGATCCGCCGTGCCACGCGGCGGGTGACGCACCCCCAACGGGGCGTCCCCCGCGGCGTCGGCGGCGTCGGCGGACCGTCAGTCGGTGATCAGGCCCTCCTCGCGGAGCCAGTCCCACGCGACCTGGGTGGGCTCCTCGCCGTCGACGTCCACCCGGGCGTTCAGGCGCGCGGCCGTCGCGTTGTCCAGGCGCGCGGTCACGGGCGCCAGCAGGTCGGCGATCTCGGGGTGCTCGGCCAGGACCTCCTCGCGCACGATGGGGGCCGCGTTGTACTTCGGGAAGAAGCTCAGCGGGTCCTGCAGGGTCGTCAGGTCCAGCGCGGCGATCCGCCCGTCCGTGGAGTACGCCTCCCCGAAGGTGCACGACCCGTCCGCCACCGCGGCGAACACCGCCCCGATGTCCATCTGGCGCAGCCGGGATCCGGTGGGCCGTTCGATCCCGTAGGCCTCGAGCATGGGCAGGAACCCGTCGTTGCGGGCGGCGAATTCGGCGCTCACGCAGAAGGACTGGTCCTCCGTGGGGAGGTCCTTGATGTCCGCGAGTGTCTCCACGCCGAGCTCCTCCGCACGGTCCTGGCGCACGGACAAGGTGTAGGTGTTGTCGAGTTCGGCCGGCGGCAGCCACACCAAGCCCTGTTGCGCGTCCTCGTCCCGGACCGCGGCCCACTGCGCCTGGGCGTCCGGGATCGGATCGGTGTGGCCCAGGTACGTGATCCAGGCGGTCCCCGTGTAGTCCCACTCGACGTCCACGACGCCTGCGACCTGGGCCTGGCGCGCACTGAGCGAACCCGGCATGTTGGTCAGATCCTCGACGTCGGCCCCCGCGGAGCGCAGCAGGATCGCGGTGATCTTGCCGAGCACGACGCCCTCGTTGAAGTTCTTGGAGCCCACCGCCACGTGGGCGCCCTCGAGGTCGATCCCGGCGACGTCGCCGGCGGGCGTGCCCGAGGGCAGGTAGCCGCCGGCGGTGCTCAGCCCGCACCCGGACAGGACCAGGGAGGCCGCCAGGCCGAGCGCGGCGAGCGCGGCACGAGCGGGGGTCCGGCCGCGGCGGCGGGACGGGAGGGTCGCGCGCGGGGTGGTCATGCGAGCCCCCTCGGGGTGGCCAGCGTCTCGACGAGGCGGCCGATCCACTCGATCATCAGGGCGAGGGCGGCCACGAGGATCGCCCCCGAGACGAGCAGCGGGAAACGGAACAGGACGATCCCGGTCTGGATGAGCAGGCCGAGGCCGCCGGCGTCGATGAACGTCGCGAACGCCCCGGTGCCCACCAGCAGCACCAGGGCGGTCCGCAGACCCGCCATGATCACGGGCAGGGCCAAGGGCAGCTCCACCCGGAACAGGGTCTGCAGCGGTGACATGCCCATGCCGCGGGCCGCCTCGACGACGGTGGGGTCGACGCCCCGCAGCCCGGCCAGGGTGTTGGCCAGCACGGGCAGGAACGCGTAGAGGGACAGGGCCAGGACCGCGACCCGGAAGCCGAACCCCCACGCCATGGCGAGCAGGACGATCACACCGATCACGGGAGCGGCCTGGCCGGCATTGGCCAGCCCCATGGCGACGGGGGTGAACCGCCGGGCGGCGGGGCGGCTCAGCAGCACGCCGAGCGGGACGGCCGTCGCCACGACCAGAACGGTGGACACGCCGACGAGGGCCAGGTGCTCGGCGGTGAGGCGCAGGACGGTGGGCCAGGTCAGCAGCCGGGCCTCGACGTCGTCGAGGGCGGCTCCGCGCACCCAGACGGTCCACCCGATCAGCAGGGCGGCCACCAGCAGCGGCAGGCCGATCAGGAGCAGGCGGTCCTCGGCGGAGGCCGCACGCAGCCGGGCGATCATGGCCGAGCCTGCTCGTCGCCGGCGCGGGCGTGCGCGCGCAGTGTCGGATAGTCGAGCAGACCGATGACCGTGCCATCACGGACCACGGCGATCTCCTCCGTCGGGGCCATGACCAGCGCGGCGAGGGCCTCGCTGATCGGGGTGGCCGCGTCGAGCACGGGCCCGCCCGGCAGCGGGCCCGTCGGGTGCGGTGCGATCGGGCGCAGCGGCAGCGAGTCGACCGACCGCAGCCCCAGCCGCTTGAGCCCCGCCCCCGACCCCACGAAGTCGGCCACGAACTCGGTGGCCGGCCGAGCCAGGACCTCTTCGGGGGTGGCGTACTGGGCCACGTGCGCGCCGGGTTCGAGCACCAGGATCCGGTCGCCCAGGAGCACGGCCTCATCCACGTCGTGGGTGACCATCACGATGGTCTTGCCCACCCTGGCCTGGATGTCGAGCATCTCCTGCTGCAGGCGCTCGCGGGTGAGGGGGTCCACGGCGCCGAAGGGCTCGTCCATGAGCAGCACGGGAGGATCCGCCGCGAGGCCCCGGGTCACGCCGACGCGCTGCTGCTGTCCGCCGGACAGCTCGCGCGGGAAGCGGTCCCGATAGATCGCCGGGTCCAGGCCGACGAGCTCGAGCAGCTCGTCCACACGGTCGGCGATGCGCCGGCGGTCCCACTTGAGCAGGCGCGGCACCAGCCCGACGTTCTCGGCGACGGACAGGTGGGGCATCATCCCGCCGCCCTGCACGACGTAGCCGATCTGACGGCGCAGCCGGGTGGGGTCACGGCGTGTGATGTCCTCCCCGCCGATCAGGATCCGCCCGGAGGTGGGTTCGATGAGGCGGTTGATCATCTTCAGCGAGGTGGTCTTGCCGCAGCCGGACGGACCGACGAACACCACCGTCTCCCCCGCGGGGATGACGAGGTCCAGGGCGTCCACGGCGGGACGGTCCTGCCCCGGATAGAGCTTCGTCAGGGACTCGAGACGGATCTCGGCCCCGGCGTCACGGTCGGTGCTCATGCGCGCAGTCCCTTCGAGATGGTGAGGCGGCCGAGCAGCACGAGCAGCCCGTCCAGGACGAGGGCGACGACGACGATGCCGAGGGTGCCCACGAGGGCGTAGTTCAACGCGTTGGCGCCGCCCAGGGAGACCAGCCCCGTGAAGATGTACGAGCCCAGTCCGGGCCCCAGGACGTAGGCCGCGACCGCGGCCACGCCCATGCCGAGCTGGCCCGCGACCCGGATGCCGGTGAGGATCACGGGCCAGGCCAGCGGGAGACGCACCCGGGTGAACAGCGCCACCGGCCCCATGCCCATCCCCCGGGCGGCCTCCAGCACCTCCGGGTCCACGCCGCGCAGACCCACGAGCGCGTTGCGGAGGATGGGCAGCAGGGCATAGAAGACCACCACCACGACGGCGGGGACGGTCCCGATGCCCACCAGGGGGATCAGGACGCCGATGAGCGCGAAGGAGGGCAGGGTCAGCCCGACGGCCGTGAAGGCGTTCGCGATCGGGGTCAGGGCCTTGATCCGCGTGGCGATCACGGCCAGCGCGATGGCGAGCACGGTGGCGATGGCCAGCGCCTGCAGCACGAGCCACCCGTGCTGCCACGCCCGGAAGAGGATGTCGGGCCAGCGTGAGGCGAGGAACTCGCTCATGCGGCCTCCACGCCGGCAGCGCACCCCTGGGCGGCCCGGGCGTCTGCGGGGCGGGGCAGGACCGTCATCGTCGTCTCCTTCGGTCCGGGTGGGTCGGGCGTGCTCTTGCACGCTCCCCGAGATGGTGGCGCTCCCTGTGTTCTGCGCCACGAAGGGGGTCACCGGCACCGCCAAGGATGGCCTACCGACCGGGCGACGGGCAGGACGGCCTGCGCTAGCGTGTCGGCCATGTCTCGCTCCCACTCCGATGCCCTCGACGCGTCCGGCCCCGACTCCGGGGGCGCCGTCGCCGTGCCCCGCCGCCGCGTCGGCCTGCTGCCCCGCATCCTCGTCGCGATCGTGGCCGGCGTCCTCGTCGGCCTGGTCGCGCCGACCTGGCTCGTGCAGGCCTTCGCCACCTTCAACGGGCTGTTCTCGAACTTCCTGGGTTTCATCGTCCCGGTGCTGATCCTGGCGCTCGTCGCCCCCGCGATCGGCGACATCGGCCGGGGCGCGGGGAAGCTGCTGGCCCTGACCGGCGGCATCGCCTACGGCTCCACCCTGGTCGGCGGCTTCGGCGCCCTGCTGGTCTGCCTGCTCGTCTTCCCGCTGATCCTCACGCCCGGGTCCTTCGAGGGGATGGCCAACCCTGAGGACGCGCTGCTCGGCCCGCTGTTCGAGGTGCAGATGGACCCGCCCTTCGGCGTGATGACGGCCCTGCTGCTCGCGTTCGTGCTCGGCATCGGCCTGACGATGCTGCCGCGCGGCGCCCTGCACGAGAGCTTCGACCAGCTGCGATCGATCATCGAGCGGGTCGTCATGGGCCTGATCGTGCCGCTGCTGCCCGTCTACATCTTCGGCGTGTTCCTGAACATGACCGCCGCCGGCGAGGTCTTCAAGGTCATCACCACGTTCCTCGGCGTGATCCTGCTGGTCTTCGGCCTCACCGTGGTGCTGCTGCTCCTCCAGTACGTCGTCGCGGGCGCGATCGCGGGCCGCAACCCGTTCACGGCACTGAAGACGATGCTGCCGGCCTACGCGACGGCCCTGGGCACCTCGTCCTCGGCGGCGACCATCCCGGTGACCCTGCGCCAGACCCTGCTGCTCGGCGTGCGCCGGCCGATCGCCTCGTTCGTCGTGCCGCTGTGCGCGACGATCCACCTGGCCGGCTCCACCGTGAAGATCGTCTCGTTCTCCATCGCGGTGCTGTTCCTCTCGGGCCAGTCGATCGACGTCCCGGTGTTCGTGGGCTTCATCTTCATGCTGGGCGTCACCATGGTCGCGGCGCCCGGCGTGCCCGGCGGCGCGATCGTGGCGGCCTCGGGCCTGCTGACCTCGATGCTCGGCTTCACCGAGCCGCAGGTCGCGCTCATGGTCGCCACGTACATCGCCATCGACTCCTTCGGCACCGCCACCAACGTGACCGGCGACGCCGCCATCGCGATGATCGTCGACAAGATCGCCGGAGACCGTCTCATCGAGGACTCCGAGGACGAGGGCCTGGAGCGCCTCGACGACGAGGGGGCCGCGACCGGCGCCGACGCCGGCTGACCCGCCCCGCACACACCACGGCCCCCTCCCTGTCTGCAGCTCAGGGAGGGGGCCGTCGTCGGGACGGGCGGTGTCAGCCGCGCAGATCCCGCTCCGCCTCGGCGCGCACCGCGCGCCGCTGCCCCGGGGAACGCACGACGACGTCGCTCATCTCCTCGAGCGTCTTGCCCTTGGTCTCGGGGACGAAGGCCGCCACGAAGGCCAGGGACAGCGCCGCCATGACCGCGTACAGACCGTAGGCGAGGGTCAGGCCGATGTCCGCCAACCACGGGAACGTGGTGGAGACGGTGAAGTTCGCCGCCCACTGCGCGGCGGCGGCCACGGCGAGCGCGCCGGCGCGGATGCGGTTCGGGAACATCTCGCCCAGCAGCACCCAGACCAGCGGACCCCAGGTGGCGCCGAAGAACACCACGAAGGCGTTCGCGGCCACCAGCGCCACCGTGGACCACGGCTGCGGCAGGGAGACGGACTCGGCGCCGCCGGTCTGCGCGAAGGAGAAGGCCAGTGCCATCAGGCCGAGGCTGACCGTCATGCCGGCGGAGCCGACGATCAGCATGGGGCGACGGCCGACGCGGTCCACCAGGGCGATCGCGATGAGGGTGACGGCGATGTTCGTGACCGAGGTGATCACGGTGACCGTGAGGGCGTCCGACTCCCCGAAGCCCACCGAACGCCACAGGGTGGTGGAGTAGTAGAAGATCACGTTGACGCCCACGGCCTGCTGGAAGACGGAGAGCAGGATGCCGATCCACACGATCGGCTGCAGGCCCGCCGACGGTCCGCGCAGGTCCGCCAGCGACTCGCGGCGCTCCGAGTCCAGCGAGCGCCGGATGTCCTCGATCATCAGGTTCACCCGGTCCACACCGGTGAACTCGTGCAGGACCTCGGCCGCCTCGTCCGTGCGGCCGCGGGCGACCAGGTAGCGCGGGGACTCCGGCAGCTTCAGGGCGAACAGGCCGTACAGCACCGCCGGGACGGCCTCGGCCAGGAACATCCAGCGCCAGGCGTCGACGCCGAGCCAGAACGGCTGCGCCGCTCCCCCGGCCATCGTCGCGAAGAGCGCGTCCGTGAGGAGCGCGGCGAAGATGCCGAGGACGATCGCCAGCTGCTGGAGCGAGCCGAGGCGACCGCGCACATGGGCCGGGCTGACCTCCGCGATGTACGCCGGAGCGATCACGGACGCGGCGCCCACGCCCAGGCCGCCGACCACGCGCCAGAAGATCAGGTCGACCACGCCGAACGCCAGGCCCGAGCCGATGGCGGAGACCAGGAACAGGATCGCGGCGATCACCATCACGGGCACGCGGCCGCGGCGGTTGGCGATCGGCCCGGCGAACCAGGCGCCGAGCGCGCAGCCGATCAGCGCCGAGGAGACGGCGAAGCCCGTCAGACCGGCGCCGAGGCCGAACTCCCCGGCGAGGGCGTCCACGGCACCGTTGATGACAGAGGTGTCGAAGCCGAACAGGAAACCGCCGAGCGCGGCGGCGACCGAGATGCCGACCACCTTGGCGTTGAGGCGAGACGTCGCGGCGCCGCCGGACCGGGTCGCTGTCATGGTGGGTCCTCTCTGGGTGGCGCCCGACGGCCCGCTGCGCGCCGGTGCGTCCGCACAGTGTGTTCTCCGCTCAGCGAGCGTGCAAGTCGCACAGCCCTTCTCCCCGCCCCCCGAGGAGGCGGCGGGACATCAGGGGGAACCGTGCCCGCTGCGCCCGCCGTGGTCGCCGCCGTGCCGGGAGGTCTGCCGCACAGGGCTGCGGCAGACGGCGCCTCGGGTCACGGGGCAGAATGAGGGCCATGTTCGTCGTCCTGGGCCCCGCCCCCGCCTCCGTCGGCAGCCCCGGCGCCTGGTGGGCCCTGGACGGGGAAGGCGACGGCGCCTCTCCCCTGGGATCCTGCGCCGCCGGGTCCGTGGCCGGGCTCGTGGCCGGTCTGCCCGCCCGCCTGGGCGTGGACCCGAGCACGGTCCGCTGGGTGCTCGCCGACGTCGGGACGGAGTACGCCGCCTGGCTGGTGGCGGGGGTGCGGGTGGATCGGTGCTGGGACCTGGCCCTCGTCCAGCGGATCCTGCGGCACGCGGCAACGGCGCCGGGCAGCGGGGTGCGTTACACGCCCGTGGCGCAGCTCGAGGTCGCCGACCCGACGGAACCCGAGCGCCCGGCGCGGGTGCCCGCCGGTCAGGAGTCCTTCTTCGACCTGCCGGACGAGTCCGGCCCCACCCCGGACGTCACCGTGCTCGCGGCCGAGCTGGCCGCGCAGCGGGCGGCCGTCGAGGGCTCAGCCCACCCCCACCGGCTGCGGCTGCTCGCGGCGGCGGAGTCGCAGGGCGCACTCGTGGCCGCGGAGATCCGGGCGGCGGGTCTGCCGTGGGACCGGGGCGTGCACGAGGCGCTCCTCGCCGAGCAGCTCGGCCCCCGGCCTGCACCGGGCGAGCGTCCCGCCCGCCTGCAGGCCCTGGCCGAACGCATCGCCGACGTCCTGGGCTCCCCCGGGCTGAGCCCCGACTCGCAGCCCAGCCTGCTGCGGGCGCTGCAGACGGCGGGCGTGGCCGTGGAGTCCACGCGGCAGTGGGACCTGAAGCACTGGATCGACGCCGGCGGCGCGGAACGCGAGGCGCGGGCCGCGCTGCTCGCGCCTCTGCTGGAGTACAAGGCCCTGGCCCGGCTGTGGACGGCCAACGGCTGGCACTGGCTGGACCAGTGGATCGGCGACGACGGCCGGTTCCACGCCGCCTACCTGGTCGGCGGCGTGGTGACCGGGCGGTGGGCCGCCCACGGCGGTGGGGCCATGCAGGTCCCGGCCGGGGTGCGCGACGCCGTCCGCGCAGACCCCGGGTGGACGCTGACCGTGGCCGACGCCTCCCAGGTGGAGCCGCGCATCCTCGCCGCGATGGCCGCCGACGAGGCGCTGGCCCGTGCCGGGACCACGCCCGACCTGTACCGGGAGGTGGCGGAGCAGGGCCGGGCGGCCGGCACCGCGCTGGCCGACCGCGGGCGCGCGAAGATCGCCCTGCTGGGTGCGATGTACGGCTCGACGACGGGCGACTCCGCGGCGCTCATGCCGCACCTGCGCCGGCTCTACCCCCGAGCGATCGGCCTGCTCGAGCGGGCGGCCTCCGTCGGCGAGGGAGGCGGCCAGGTGTCCACGTGGCTGGGCCGCTGGTCCCCCGCGCCGGGGCGGAAGTGGCAGGAGTCCGTGTCCGACGTCGGCACCCAGGCCGCCGAGTCCGCGGCCCGGCGACGGCGGCGCTCCCAGGGCCGCTTCACCCGGAACTTCGTGGTGCAGGGCACCGCGGCCGAGTGGGCGCTGTGCTGGATGGGCGAGATCCGCCGTCGACTGCGCTCGGCCGGCATGCGCACGGAACTCGTGTTCTTCGTCCACGACGAGGTCGTCCTGCACGGCCCGGCCACGGAGGCCGAGGCCGTGCGGACGGTCGTGGCGGAGTCCGCGAGCGCCGCCGGCCGCCTGCTGTTCGGTCCCGCCCCCGTGGACTTCCCGCTCACCGTCTCCAGCGTGGGGTCGTACGCGGACGCGAAGTGAGCGACGGGGCGGCAGGGCGGCGGCCGCGGTCACGGCCTCCATGCGCCGCACCGGGCCGAGGACCCTGGGACCTGGCACGATGCGGGACGAGGGTCGATCCTGGAGAGCGCCCGAGACACCCCCGAGAAGGAGACCGCATGCCCGTCGCCCCGCGTCCGTCCGACGGCGCCGCGTCCTCGGTCTTCACCCCGCACCAGCAGCGCATCCTCGCGGTGCTCCTCATCCCGATCTTCATGTCCCTGCTGGCCGTGTCCAGCATCAACGTGGCCCTGCCCGCCCTGCAGCGGGGCCTGGACGCCAGCGACGCGGAGCTGCAGTGGGCCATCTCCGGCTACACCCTCGTGTTCGGCATGGTGCTCGTGCCGGCGGGCCGGGCGGGTGACCTCTTCGGCCGCCGCCGGCTGTTCCTGGTGGGCCTCGGCGTGTTCGCGCTCGGTGCGCTCCTGTCCGGCCTGGCGCCCACGGGCGTCCTGCTCGTGCTCGCGCGCCTGGTCATGGGCGTGGGCGCGGGCCTGCTCAACCCGCAGGTCACCGGCTTCATCCAGGGCGAGTTCTCCGGCGCCTCCCGCGCCCGGGCGTTCGGGGCGCTCGGCGCCGTCGTCGGGGTGTCCGTGGCGGTGGGGCCGCTGCTCAGCGGCGGGCTCATCGCGTGGCTCGGCGGCGACCTCGGCTGGCGCGCGACCTTTCTGGTGAACGTGCCCATCGCCCTCGGCGCCCTGATCGTGGCCCGCCAGTGGCTGCCGCGCACCGTCCCCGAGCGGGCGCGGCGTCCGGACCTGGACCCGGTCGGCGTCGTCCTGCTGGCCGGCGCCCTCGTGGCCGTCATGCTCCCGTTCCTGGACCGGGGGCTCGGGCCGTGGCGGTTCGTGCTCGTGCCCGTCGGCATCGGCCTGGCCGCCCTCTGGACGCGGTGGGAGGCCCGCTACGCACGACGGGGCCGCGCCCCGATGGTGGACCTGCGCCTGTTCCAGACCCGCAGCTTCGCGTGCGGCGCCCTGCTGATCGCCATCTACTTCACCGGCTCGACCAGCATGTTCGTCGTGATCGCCATGTTCATGCAGAACGGGCTGGGCTACCCGGCGCTGCACGCCGCGCTCATCGGCCTGCCTTCGGCGGTCATGTCGAGCGTGATGTCCACCGTGGCCGGGCGCGTGGTGCTGCGCACGGGCCGGAAGATCGTCGTCCTCGGCATCGCGCTGGCGCTGCTCGCCGTCGTGGGCTCCATCGGGGTGGCGTGGGCCAACCGGGAGTTCGGCCTGAGTCCGTGGTGGCTGCTGCTCACCCTCGCCATCTTGGGTGCCGGGCAGGGGCTGGTGGTCTCCCCCAACCAGACCCTCAGCCTGGCCGAGGTCCCGCCGCGGCACTCCGGCACGGCCGGCGGCGTCCTGCAGACCGGCCAGCGCGTCGGCACGGCCGTCGGCACCGCCGTGATCGTGGGGGTGTTCCTGGGCGTCGCCTCCAGTGCCGACTGGGACGGGGCGTTCATGGCCGCCTTCGCGCTGGTGGCCGGGTGCATGGCCCTCGCGCTCCTCGTCGCACTCGCGGACCTGCGCGGACCACGGACGGCGGCCCCCCGTGGCTGAGCCCCGCCCCGGCGACTGTCTCTTATACACCTCTCCGAGCCCACGAGACCCCGGCGACGTGCGCGTCACCCCCGGCCCCGGCGCACCCCGCGGGCTGATCATCCCCGCGGGCGAACTCGTCGAACGCTTCTCCCACGCCTCCGGCCCGGGCGGTCAGGGCGTGAACACGGCGGACTCGCGGGTCCAGCTCAGCCTGGACCTGGCGGCCACCTCCGCCCTCGACGACGTCCAGCGCGCCCGCGTCCTCGCGCGGCTGGCGCCCCGGCTGGCCGGGACGGTCCTCACCGTCAGCGTGGCGGAGCACCGGGCCCAGCGGCGCAACCGGGTGGCCGCCCGCGAGCGGCTCGCGGCGCTGCTGCGCGAGGCCCTGGCCCCGCCGACGCCGCGGCGGGCCACGACGCCGACGCGCGGCTCCCGGCGGCGCCGCCTGGAGGCCAAACGCCGTCGCTCCGAGGTGAAGCGCACGCGCCGCCGCCCCGGCCTCGACTGAGGCCGCTCGCCCGCAGGCGGCGCCCCGGGCTCAGGCGCGGGCGTTCTGCGATTCCGGGGCCAGGGGCGCGTGGGCGGGGTTGGACAGGGAGAGCACGACGGCGGCCACGCGCGGGTGTTCGAGGAGGGCGTCCTCCACGCGCTGGAGCAGGACCGCGGCCTCGCTCTCCCGCTCGTCCCCGGCCAGGTCCACGGCCCCGACGACGAAGAGCTTCTCCGGGCCGACGTACTCGAGGTGCAGGTAGCTCACGGAGAGCACCTCGGGCCGCTCCAGCAGCCAGCGCAGCACCCGGGTCCGGATCACCGGGTCGGCGACCTCGCCGACGAGGAACGCCATGTTCCGCGAGAGCAGGAAGATCGCGACGACCCCGAGCAGCACGCCCACGAGGATCGAGCCGGCGGCGTCCCACCGGGGGTCCCCGGTGAGCTGGTGCAGGGCGAGGGCGGCGGCCGCGATGGCCAGGCCGATCAGGGCCGAGGCGTCCTCCACCCACACGGCGCGCAGCGTGGGGTCCGAGGTCTGGCGCAGGAACGTGGCATCGCTGATGTGCCGCCGCTCCGCGTCGCGGCGGACGCGCCGGTGCGCGTTCAGGAACGAGATGCCCTCGAGCACGAACGCGACGGCGAGCACGATGTACGCGATCGTGTACTCCGCCTCCTCCTCGGGGGCGGACCAGGCCGTGATCCCGTGCCAGACCGAGACCGCCGAGCCCACCGCGAACAGGCCGAAGGCCGCGACCATCGACCACACGTAGGCCGCCCGCCCGTAGCCCAGCGGGTGCCGCGCGTCGGGGGCTCGGCCGGCCCGACGCTCCGCCAGCAGCAGGAAGACCTCATTGCCGGCGTCGGCCCAGGAGTGCGCGGCCTCCGCCACCATCGCGGCTGAGCCGGTGACCGCGCCCACGATCGACTTGACGACGGCGATCACCGTGTTCACGCCGAGGGCGATCAGGACGGTCAGCAGGCTCTCGCCGCCGGACTCGGCGGCGGGCGGGGCGACGGCGGGCGGGGTACGGGTCATCCCCCGAGTCTGCCCCTGCAGGCGGGTGCCGGGCCAGGCTCGCCATGTCCGGGTCCGCCGGTCCGGGAGCGCGAGAGGGGGTCCACGCGGATCGGCGTCGCCGAGCCCGTGAGGTCTCCGCGTGCGCGGCCTAGCGTGGGGCCATGACGGATTCTCCCCTGCACCTCGACCACCCCGACGCCCCCCGCATCATCGTGCTCGGCGCGACGGGCTACGCCGGATCCCTCGTCGTGGACGCCCTCGTGGCCCAGGGCGCACGGCCCGTGCTGGCGGGCAGGAACCGGGACTCGCTCCAGCACGCGGCGAGGCGGCACGACGGGCTGGAGGTCGCCGTCGCCGACGCCGGGGACCCCGCCTCGCTGAGGGCCCTGGTCACGGAGGGCGATGTGCTGGTCTCCACGGTCGGCCCCTTCGAACGCTACGGCCGACCGGTCGCCCGCGCCGCCGCGGAGCGGGGCGCGCACTACGTGGACTCGACCGGTGAGGTCGGCTTCGTGAAGGACCTCAAGGCGGACCTGGACGCCACCGCCCGACGCACGGGCGCCACCCTGCTGCCCGCCCTCGGCTTCGACTACGCGCCGGGCATGCTCGCGGGCGGGCTCGCGCTGGCGGAGGCCGGTGGACGCGCACGGTCCCTGCAGATCGGCTACTTCGCCGACGGCGAGCTGGACCCCCGCGTCGACCTCAGCCACGGGACGCGCCAGACGATGGTGGGCGCCCTCACCGAGCGGACGATCACGTGGCGCGGCGGGCGGCTGGCGACCACGGGCCCGGCCAGCCGGTCGGCCGTCTTCCGGGTCGACGGGCAGGACCGCCGCGGCGTGCTGTTCGGCGGCACGGAGTCCCTGTTCCTGCCGCGGATGCAGCCCGGCCTGGACGAGGTCGAGGTCTTCAACGGCTGGTTCCCGGCCCGGCCCACGCAGATCGGCGCCGCCGCCCTCGGCGCGGTGGGGTGGCTCCCCGGCGTCGCCCGCGGCGTGCAGGCCCTGCTGCGGCCCCTGGCCGGCGACCCGGGTGGCCCCGACGCCGCAGACCGGGCCCGCACGGGCTCCCGGGTCGGGGCGATCGCGCGCGACGCGGCCGGCCGCATCGTGGCGGACGTGCACCTGCGCGGCCCCAACGCCTACACGTTGACCGGGGACCTCATGGCCTGGGGCGCCCGGCAGCTCGCCGCAGGCCGGGCCCGCGAGGCCGGCGTCGTCAGCCCGATCCAGGCGTTCGGCCTCGACGACTTCGAGACGGCCTGCACCGCGGCCGGTCTGGTGCGGGCATGATCCCGACGACTGACCCCGCCCACGGCCCTCAGCGGGGGCGACGCCGGGGGCGGCTGATCCAGGCCAGATAGGCGCTGCCGCCGGTCAGGGCGGCGCCGCCGGCGGCCACCACCGGCCCGGCGAAGCGGCCGAGCCGGTCCTTGTACGCCACGAGCACGTTCGTGCCGCCGGTGATCATCGCGGCCACCACCATGGCGGCCACCACCCGGTCGCCCGTCCGCTCGAGGCGCGTCACGAGCGGCTCGAGCTCGCTCGCGCGGACGGTGACGTCGATCCCGCCGTCGTCGATGCGTTCCATCACCTTGCGGGCGTACTCCGGCAGGTCGATGCCGAGCTCGGCCGCCGCGATCGTGGCCCGGCCGATCCGGCCCGCCACCCGCCGGGGGTCGAGGTGCTCCCCCACAAGGCGTAGGGCGAAGGGGTCGAGCACGCGGGTGTAGTCGAAGCCGGGGTGCAGGCGGCGGCCGATGCCGTCCACGATGATCAGCATCCGCAGCAGCTGCACGAGCTCGGGCGGCAGGGACAGCCGGTGGCGCCGCACCAGGGCGAAGATCTCCGAGACCAGCTGCGCCACGCGGATGTCCTCGAGCTCGCGCCCCTCGAGGCGGCCGACGATCCGGGCCACCTCCAGCCGGAGCCGACGGCGGTCCACCGGGCCGCGCGGCGGGGCGATGTCCAGCAGGGCCCGCACCAGCCCGTCGGTGTCCTGCCGGGCCAGCGCCATGGCCAGGCCCGCGAACCGGCGCCGGAGGGACGGGGAGATCCGCCCGACGGAGCCGAAGTCGATGAACCCGACGGTCCCGTCCGGCTCGATGAACAGGTTGCCCGGGTGCGGGTCCGCATGGAACACGCCGTGCTCGAACACCATGGCCAGCAGCACGTCGGCGGCCCGGTACGCCAGCTCCTCCCGGTCGATGCCGGCGGCGTCGAGTCCGGCCAGGTCGTCCACGCGCAGCCCGGAGAGCTCCTGCATGGTCAGCACGCGCGAGGTGGTCAGGTCCCACTCGATCCACGGGAACCGCACGCCCGGGGTGTCCCGGAAGCCGGCGGCGATCTCCTCGCAGGCCCGCGCCTCCACCACGTAGTCGAGCTCGGCGCGCAGCGAGCGGTCGAACTCGTCCACCATGGCCGGCACGTCCAGGTCGGCGAAGGTCCGTGAGGCCCGCGACCACGTGGCCGCCAGCGTCCGCAGGATCTCCAGGTCCGCCTGGGCCTGCTCCACCACACCGGGCTTGCGGACCTTCACGACGACGGCGCGCCCGTCGTGCAGGCGCGCACGGTGGGCCTGACCGATGGAGGCGGTGGCCAGGGGCGCCCGGTCGAACCAGGCGAACAGGGTGTCGACGTCGGCGCCGAGGTCCTCCTCGACCGTCCGGGCGACGGCCTCGAAGGGCACCGCCGTCGTGCTGTCCGTGAGGCGGGCGAACGCCGCGCAGTAGGCCTCGGGGAACAGGTCCGGGCGCGCCGAGATCAGCTGCCCGAGCTTCACGAAGGTGACGCCCAGCTCCTCGAACGTGCGCACGAACAGCTCGGGGCGGGCCTCGGCGTCGATGCCCAGGTGCGGCTCCCCCTCCTCGAGGGGCAGCCACCGGGAGAGCCCGGCCTGCACGGCCGTGGCCCTGAGGCCGTTGCGGGCCATGACGTGGGCGATCTCGCGGTAGCGCTGCAGGTGGAGGGCCATGACGCCCACGCTACCGACCGCGCGGAGGGGTGAGTCTCGCCGCTCCGTCGGCGTACCGCAGGGCGCCCGGCCGGACCCGCGCGTCGGCCCCGATCCGCATCCCGTCCGCGAGCGCGCCCGCCGCCCGCAGCTCCCGCAGCCGCGCCAGCACCCGGTCCCGCACGTCCCACGGGCTGATCGTGTTGACGTTGATCTTGGTGGCGCCCTCGAAGCCGGCGAGGGTGGAGACGCGCCACTTGAGCATCACGCGCCAGGGCATCGGGGAGGCGACGCCGGGCGGGCGGGTGTGCCATTCCTCGTTGGAGGGGACATCGGGCCCGGTGGCCGCGTGGGCGGCGTGCAGCAGGTCGGAGACGGCGCGCAGCTCGGCCGCGGTCTGCCGCCAC
Organism: Micrococcus sp. KRD077; assembly: GCF_017168505.1. Lineage (NCBI taxonomy): Bacteria > Bacillati > Actinomycetota > Actinomycetes > Micrococcales > Micrococcaceae > Micrococcus > Micrococcus sp. KRD077. The sequence continues at coordinate 22,828 of NZ_JABFAZ010000033.1, forward strand.
GGCTGCCCCACCGGGCTCGTGGAGTAGACCTCGACCGTCGGATACCGGTGACCGAAGCCGGCGAACATCACGGCGTGCTCGTTCGCGGCGATCATCAGGTCGTGCGCCACGGCCACGTCCAGCGCGGCGTGGTTGAACACCTGCGGGTCCTCCCGCAGCCGGTCCAGGGCGGCGACGTTCTGCGCGCCGACCTCGTCGATGGCCACGAGCTGCTTGTGCAGGTGGTCGAAGGAGGCGCCGGCGGGCTTGAGCCAGTTCTGGAACACGGAGACGTACCGCACGGCGGGCGTGGTTGCGTAGAGGTCCCGCATCGCGTCGGCGGTCAGGGCCAGGAACGCGTGGTGCTCGTCCGGGGTGAGGGTGCCCGAGGAGGCCAGCTGGTGGTCGTCCACGGCCCCGTCGACGAAGTGCCGCCGAGCGATCACGACGTCGTGCGTGCCGCCGAAGAATGCGGCCGACGCCCCGATCAGCTCCGCCTCGGACATCGCCGCCGCCTCCTCGGCGGAGCGGCCGGAGGCGCGCAGCTTCGCGGCGACGACGGCGCGCACGTGGGCGCGGCCGGCCTCGGTGGCCAGGTACTCGTCACGGCGGCGGCGCGCGTCCGGGGGAAGTTCATAGCCGTGGTTGAGACGCCAGTAGTCGTAGCTGAGGATCTCGAAGAGGTTGGGGACCCGGCGAAAGGCCGGGGTCGTCTCCTCGAGCCGCTCCGCGGCCGGGTGCCGCAGGATCTGCCAGGCCGGGGCGCCGTCGTCGGCCCTCATGGAGACGATGCGTGACTTCTCCGGCGGCGTCTCCAGCATCCGGTGCTCGCAGAAGGCGCAGTGCCGGCCGTGCTGGGCGGGGTCGAGCGGCTGCGGGGCGGGCCGGACGAGGCCGAGCGGGCGGTGGCCGCGGCCGGGCACGGTCCAGACCTCGGTACCGGTGAAGGGGTTGCGCTGCTTGACGGTGCCGTCCGGCAGTCGGGTGAGGGGCTCGCTCACAGACGGGTGCACGAGGCCAGGATACGAGGCGGTGCCGGCCCGGGCAGGCCGGCGCCGACGCGCCCGCCGGTCAGAACTCGAGCAGCACCTTGCCCTTGGCATGGTGGGATTCGAGACGCTCGAACGCCTGCTCCCAGTCGGCCAGGGGGTAGCGGCTGTCCACGGTCACGGCCAGCTCGCCGGCGTCCACGAGCCGAACGAGCTCGGCCAGGCCCGCCCCGTCCGGATGCATGAGGAAGAACTCGTAGGTCACCCCGGCCTTCTTCGCGGCCCGGCGCACCTTCGCACTGGCCACCCGGGAGACGACGGCGGCCAGCGGCCGACGCGACGGGCGCGCGGTCTCACGAAGGCTGCCGGGGCTCGGCGGGCCCGCGATGGTCACCAGCCGGCCGCCGGGCTCGATCGAGCCGAGCAGCTCGGCCATCTGATCACCGCCGATGAGGTCGAACACCTTGTCGAAGCGTTCGCCCCCCTCTGCGACGGTGCGGGCGCGATAGTCGATCACCGCGTCGGCGCCGGCCTCGCGGACGTACGGCTCACCCGCCGCGGAGGCGGTCACGGTCACGTGCGCGCCGCGCAGGTGTGCCAAGCGCGTGGCAATCAGCCCGACGCCGCCGGCGGCCCCGGTGATCAGCAACCGCTCCCCGGGCTGCAGGTCCAGGTGCTCCGGGCCGAGTGCCTGCTGGGCGGTCAGGCCGGCGAGCGGCAGGCCGGCCGCGTCCGTCAGGGGCATGCGGGCGGGCGCGGCGGCCACCCAGTCCGCGCGCACCGCGGCCAGCTCGGCGAACGCCCCGTGGCCGGAGGGGTCCACGCGGGTGATCACCGCGTCACCCGGGGCGAACGCGGTCACCCCGGCGCCCACGGTCTCGACGATGCCGCTGAGCTCGTTGCCGGCGACCGTGGGGAAGTCGTCGGGGGCGATGGCCTTGAAGTCGCCTTCGCGATGCATCGCGTCGACGGGGTTGAGGCCGACCGCGCGGGTGCGGATCAGCACCTCACCGGCGCCGACCGTGGGGGCGGGGACGTCGGTGAGGGCCATGGCCTCACGGCCGCCGTAGGACTGGAGGACGAGTGCTCGCATGACGCCGAGCCTAGGCGCGCCGCCCCGGAGTGCCGAGCCCTGTTCGCCGTCGTCGATCACGCAGGTCGGGCTCGGCGACCTCCGGCGTGATCATCCCCACGGCCACCCGTGACGCGGGTACGCTGATCGCTGTTCCACGTCACAGCGCTCTCGCTCGACTCGTCTCACCCGCACGGAGGCCTCACCCATGTCGTCCCGCATCCACCACCCCGGCCTCCGGTCGAAGGTGATGTCCGCCGCGGAGGCGGCGGCGTTCATCCAGCACGGCACCACCGTGGGCATGAGCGGGTTCACGGGGTCCGGCTACCCGAAGGCCGTGCCGACGGCGCTGGCCGAGCGGGCCAAGGAGCTGCACGCGCGCGGCGAGGAGTTCCGCATCAACCTCCACACGGGGGCGTCCACCTCCGCGGAGATGGACGGCGCGCTGGCCGAGGCGGACGCCGTCGCGCTGCGCACCCCGTTCCAGTCGGACCCGACGATGCGCGCCAAGATCAACGCGGGCGCCATCGAGTACATCGACACACACCTGTCCCACCTGGCGCAGACCGTGTGGAACGGCTTCTACGGGCCCATGACCACCGCGGTGATCGAGGTGTCCGGGATCCGCGAGGACGGCCGTCTCGTCCCCAGCTCCTCCGTGGGCAACAACAAGTCCTGGATCGACCTGGCGGATCAGGTGATCCTCGAGGTCAACTCGTGGCAGAGCGAGGACCTCGAGGGTCTGCATGACGTCTACTATGGCACCGCGCTGCCCCCGCACCGCACGCCGATCATGCTCACCCACCCCGCGGACCGCATCGGTGAGACGTACCTGCGGTGCGATCCGGCCAAGGTGGTGGCCGTCGTCGAGACCCACGCCCCGGACCGGAACTCTGCCTTCAAGCCCGCCGACGCGGACTCGATCGCGATCGCCCAGCACCTCGTGGAGTTCTTCGAGCACGAGGTGGCCCAGGGCCGGTACGACGAGCGACTGCTGCCGCTGCAGTCGGGCGTGGGCAACATCGCGAACGCGGTGATGTCCGAGCTGGTGAAGTCCCGGTTCACGGGCCTGTCCGCGTTCACCGAGGTGGTGCAGGACGGCATGCTCGACGCCCTGGACTCCGGCACCCTGGCGACCGCGTCCGCGACCGCGTTCTCCCTGTCCACCGAGGCCGCCGAACGGTTCAACGACAACGCCGCGAAGTATCGGGACAAGCTGATCCTGCGCACCCAGGAGATCTCCAACCACCCCGAGCTCGTGCGTCGCCTCGGCATCCTCGCCATGAACGGCATGCTCGAGGCCGACCTGTACGGCAACGTGAACTCCACGCACCTGATGGGCACGAAGATGATGAACGGCCTCGGCGGCTCCGGCGACTTCGCCCGCAACGCGTTCACCTCGTTCTTCCTCACCCCCTCCACGGCCAAGGGCGGGGACATCTCCTGCATCGTGCCGATGGTCTCGCACGTGGACCACACCGAGCACGACGTGCACGTGGTGGTCACCGAGCAGGGGCTGGCCGACCTGCGCGGCCTCTCCCCCAAGCAGCGCGCCCGCACGATCATCGACACGTGCGCGCACCCGGACTACAGGGAGCAGCTGCGGGACTACTTCGACCGCGCGATGCGCGGGTCGGACGGCCTGCACACCCCGCACCTGTTGGGCGAGTCCCTGTCCTGGCACCAGCGCTTCCTCGAGACCGGGACGATGCGTCAAGGCTGACGGCCCGCCGGACCGGACACCTGCGGGACACCTGCGACGGGGCACCCTACAGTGGGCCGCGCCTCGCGGCAGGGTGAGATCACGCCGGCTCCGGGCACGTGCCCGGAGCCGGCCCAGGGCCGCAGGACCGGCGACGGCGTCAGCCGCGCCCGCCCTGCTCCCGCTCGGGGATTCCCGCGGCCCACAGGGCGGCCGCGATGAGGGCGGGCTGGCCGAAGAGCCGCGCCAGGCGGCGACCGTCCGTGTCCAGCCCGAAGCCGTCCTTGCGCTCGGCGTACTGCCCGATGTTCCCGGGGTAGATCGCGGTGTAGAAGGCCGCCAGGGCGGTGCCGGTCAGGCGGCGCTGCCCGGGGAGCGCCAGCAGAGCGGCCCCGAGGCCGATCTCGGCCACGCCGGATCCGAGCACCACGAGGTCCGCCGGGAGCGGGACCCACGAGGGCACCTGGGCGCGGAACTCACGGCGCGCCACGGTGAGGTGGGACAGCCCCGCGGCGGTCATGAACCCGCCGAGGCCGAGGCGGGCGGCGGTCTGGGAGAGGGGGACAGGCTGCCGGTGCTTCGTCATCACGCCTCCCCGAGCTCGAGGACGACGTCGATGTTGCCCCGGGTGGCGTTCGAATAGGGGCACACCTGATGCGCCTGCTCCATGAGGGCGCGGGCCTGATCCGCGGGGACATTGGGGATCACGACCTCGAGGGTGACCTCCAGGCCGAAGCCCTCACCCTGGCGGCCGATGCCCACGCGCGCGCCGACGGAGGAGTCGGTGATGTCGGCACGGGAGGCACGGGCGACCATCTGCAGGGCCGAGTGGAAGCACGCGGCGTAGCCGGCGGCGAACAGCTGCTCGGGGTTGGTGCCCTGGCCGGAGCCGCCCATTTCGGTGGGCACGGCGAGGTCGAGGTCGACCCGCCCGTCGGTGGTGCGGACATGGCCGTCGCGGCCGGCGCCGGTGCTGAGCGCCTCGGCGGTGTAGATGGTCTCCATGAGAGGTCCTTTCATCCGCCCGCCCCGTGCGGGACGAGTCGGCTCCAGCCTGCCACCCGGCTAGGTCGCGCGCAACCAAGTCGCTCCCCAGCGACCACTAGAATCGCTCCCATGGATGCCGCGCCGACCCCCAGCCTCGCCCTCGAGGACCAGCTCTGCTTCGCCCTGCACCGGGCGACGCGCGCCGTCACGCGCGGCTACGGCCCCCTGCTCTCCCGCCTCGGCCTCACCTACCCGCAGTACCTCGTGATGCTCACCCTGTGGCAGGCGGAGAGTGATGCCTCGGCTGAGACGGAGGCGTCGACGTCGGACGCCGCCGGCGCGCTGGGGGTCGGCGCGCTGCGGGACCGGCTCGGCATGGACAACGGGACGATCACACCCCTGGTGCGGCGCCTGGCCGGCATGGGGCTCGTCACGCGGGAGCGCGACGTCCACGACGAGCGACGCGTGCTGGTCCGGCTGACGGACGAGGGACGAGCGCTGCGGGCGTCCGCCCGGACGGTCCCGGTGGACGCCCTCACCCGGATCCCCCTCGACACCACCGAGCGCCAGGTCCTCATGGACCTGCTGAACCGGATCACCGAGGCCGCCGGGCCGCGCTGAAACGGCGGGAGCGGCCCGCGCGGAGCGCGGGTCAGCGCACCCGGTCCAGGATCGCCCGGGCGACGGCGTCCGCCTCGCGCTCGGGCAGCCAGTGGTCCGCGTCGAGCGCCACGAACCGGTACTCCCCCGCCGCCTGCCCCGCCGTGAGCTCGGCGGCCCGCGGCCCCAGGGCCGCGTCCCGGGTGCCCCACACATACGTGGTGGGGACCGACACGGGCGCGCTGCTCGTGGTGGTCACCAGATCCGGGTTCGCCCGATACCAGTTCACCGGGCCGCGCAGGCTCTGCGGGGTGGAGAACCGGCGGGCGTAGTGCTCCGCCCCGGGGACCTGCCCCCGTTGCAGCAGGGAGCCCAGCCGTCGGGCGAGGATTCGTTCGGGGAGGGCCGGCGCCTGGAAGGCGGCGATGTACCAGCTGCGGCGCAGCTGGTCCGGGCCGCGCAGGGCGCGGGCCAGGGCGGCCGGGTGCGGCGTGGACAGGACCGTCAGGGACGCGACGCGCTCGGGGTGGGCGGTGGCCAGCGCCCAGGCGACGGCGCCACCCCAGTCATGGCCGACGACGTGGACGCGCCGCGCCCCCGCCGCGTCCGCCAGCGCGACGGCGTCCCCCACGAGCGCCGGGAGGCGATAGGCCGCCGTCGCCCGCGGAGCGGCCCCCGGGGAGTAGCCGCGCTGATCCGGGGCGAGCGTGCGCAGCCCCGCGGCGTGCAGCAGCGGTTCGACATGCCTCCAGGACGTGGCGTCCTGCGGGAAGCCGTGCAGCAGCAGGACCACCTCCCCCTCGGCCGACCCGCCGTCGCGGACGTCGAAGGTCAGGCCCTGATGCCGGAAGGTGTCCATGCCGCCCCCGAGTGCGCCGTCGCCCGTCACAGCCGGACGAGCATCTTCCCCGTGTTGGCACCCTCGAGCAGGTCGATGAACGCCTGGGGTGCGTTCTCCAGCCCCTCCCGGACGGTCTCGTCCCACTGGATCTTCCCGGCGGCGACCCACGGGCCCACGCGCTCCAGGAACTCGGGGCGGACCTGCGCTGCGTACTTCTGCAGGACGAAGCCGCGCAGGGTCAGGCACTTGCCGATCGCCAGGGCGAGGTTGCGCGGGGCGGCCGGCGGCTCCGTCGAGTTGTACTGGGCGATCGCGCCGCACATCGCCACGCGGCCGTCGACCCGCATCGCGGCGATGGCGGCCTCGAGGTGGTCGCCGCCCACGTTGTCGAAGTAGACGTCGATGCCCTCCGGCGCCGCCTCGGCCAGCAGATCGGTGGGCGAGCCGTCGTGGTAGTCGAACGCGGCGTCGAAGCCCAGCTCCTTCACCCGCGCCACCTTCTCGGGCGTGCCCGCCGAGCCGACCACGCGCGAGGCGCCCAGCAGGCGGGCGATCTGGCCGGCGACCGAGCCGACGGCCCCCGCGGCGCCCGAGATGAAGACGGCGTCGCCCTCCTGCATCTCGGCCACGTGCACGAGGCCGGTGTAGGCGGTCAGACCCGTCATGCCCAGCACGCCCAGGTAGGTGCTGTCCGAGAACTGGGAGGTGTCCACGACCTGGACGGTGTCGCCGTCGAGGACGGCGTGCTCGCGCCAGCCGCGGCCGTGGAGCACGGACGTGCCCTCCGGCACGTCCGCGTGGCGCGAGGCGATCACGGTGCCCACCGCGCCGCCGTCGAGGGGGGCGTCGAGTTGGAACGGAGGCACGTAGGACTCGACGTCGTTCATGCGGCCGCGCATGTACGGGTCCACGGACATCACGGTGTTGCGCACGAGGACCTGGCCCTCGGCGAGCTCGGGGAGCTCGACCTCCGTGAGGCGGAAGTTCTCCGGCGTCGGGGCGCCGTGGGGGCGGGAGGCGAGGTGGATCTCGCGCGTGTGGGTGGGGGTGCTCATGGT
>NZ_JABFAZ010000034.1:0-3060 GCF_017168505.1 Micrococcus sp. KRD077
GGCACGGCGCGCAGGGTGCCGGCCTGCTGCGGGCCGGTGTTGTTCACGCGCACGACGGCGACGTAGGGCAGCACGACCGCGCCGAGGATGAACCCGAGCTGCCACCAGCCGTGGGTGAAGAGCGCGGCGACGAAGCAGGCGGTGCGGAGCAGCATCTGGACCAGGTAGACCTTCATGCGCGCCTCCCGGTCCGCGCTGCGGCCGGCGGCGGCGGTGGTGACCCCCTGGACCTCCGGTGTCGTCCCGCGCCCGGCGCGGGCGGGACGGCCGGCTCGGGAGCCGGCGGCGGAGCTGGTCATGGCGCATCCTCCTGGCACGTCGCGCCCTGCGGAGGGCCCCCGCGTGGCCGCGGACGTAGAGTGGTGGTTCACATGCCGGCGCGCCCGCCCTCGGCGGCGTCCCGCAGGACGGCGTCGACGGCGCCGCGCCGGTGCTTCAGTCTAGTCCCGTCCCGTCCGGAAGGTGTTCCCATGGCCGATCAGACCACCACGCCCGCAGCGGACGCGCAGGCCGCCGGCCGCAGCGTCCTCGTCACGGGGGGCAATCGCGGCATCGGCCTGGCCATCGCCCGGGCGTTCGCCGCGCACGGCGACCGGGTGGCCATCACCTCCCGCTCGGGGGAGGGGCCGGAGGGGGTCCTCGCGGTCCGGGCCGACGTGACGGACGCGGCCTCCGTGGACGCGGCCTTCCGCGAGGTCGAGGAGGTCCACGGCCCGGTCGAGGTGCTCGTGGCCAACGCCGGCATTACCCACGACCAGCTGCTGCTGCGCATGTCCGAGGACGACTTCACCTCGGTGATCGACACGAACCTCACCGGCGCCTTCCGCGTGGTGCAGCGCGCCACCAAGGGCATGATGCGCCTGAAGCGCGGACGCATCGTCCTGGTCTCCTCCGTGGTGGGCCTGCTCGGCTCGCCCGGCCAGGTCAACTACGCCGCCTCCAAGTCCGGCCTCGTCGGGATGGCCCGCTCGATCACGCGCGAGCTCGGCGCGCGCGGCGTGACCGCGAACGTCGTGGCCCCCGGCTACATCGACACCGAGATGACGCAGTCCCTCGACGACGAGCTCAAGGCCCAGTACAAGACGTCCATCCCGGCCGGCCGCTTCGCCGCCCCGGAGGAGGTGGCCGGCGTCGTGCGCTGGCTGGCCTCGGACGAGGCCGCGTACATCTCCGGGGCCGTGATCCCCGTGGACGGCGGCCTGGGCATGGGCCACTGACGACCACCGACCGCTGAGCAGACAGGAAGCACAGAACATGACCGAGCAGGACCTGGCCGGACGCGGCGTCGTCGTCACCGGCTCCTCCCGCGGCATCGGAGCCGCCACCGCCGAGCTGCTGGCCGCCCGCGGCGCGGGCGTCGTGGTGAACTACCGCCAGAAGGCGCCGCGCGCGAACAAGGTGGTGCAGAGGATCGAGGACGCCGGCGGCCGCGCCGTGGCCGTGGGCGGCGACGTGACCGTCGCCGAGGATCGGGCCGCGCTGCTGGACGCCGCCGTGGAGCACTTCGGCTCGCTCGACGTGCTCGTGCTCAACGCCTCGGGCGGCATGGAGTCCCAGTTCGGCGAGGACTACGCCCTGAAGCTCAACCGTGACGCCCAGGCCGCGCTGGCCGACGCCGCGCTCGAGCGCATGGGTGCCGGCGGGCAGATCGTGTTCGTGACCTCCCACCAGGCGCACTTCATCGACGAGGTCGCCACGATGGACTCCTACGAGCCCGTGGCCCGCTCCAAGCGCGCCGGCGAGGACGCCCTGCGCGAGCGCATCCCCGCGTTCGCAGAGAAGGGCGTGGGCTTCGTGGTGGTCTCCGGCGACATGATCGAGGGCACCATCACCGCCACCCTGCTCGACCGCGCCGAGCCCGGTGCCATCGAGGCCCGCCGCGAGGCCGCCGGCAAGCTCTACTCCGTGGAGGAGTTCGCCGCCGAGATCGCCTCCCTCGTGGGCCGCGACGACCTCGAGGTCGGCCACACCGAGCTCGTGGGCGGCGCCGAGGACTTCCTCGGGCAGGACTGAACCGCACCACACCCCTGACGACGTGGGCCGGATCCGTGGGATCCGGCCCTCGTGACCTCCGGGCGCGGGCGCCTCAGAGACCCAGGAGCCACCGCAGGGGGGTGAAGGAGGGCACGTCGACGACGACGTCCGCGTGCTCCCGGAGGATCGGCTTTGCGCACAGCGCCACGCCGCAGCCGGCCGCCTCGAGCAGGTCGATGTCGTTGGCGCCGTCGCCCACGCCGACGGCCTGCTCGGGGGTGAGCCCTGCGTCCTCGGCCCAGGCGCGCAGCATGGCGGCCTTCGCCGCGCGGTCCACGACGTCGCCGAGCACCCTCCCGGTCAAGTGCCCGTCCCGCACCTCGAGCTCGTTGGCGCAGTAGGCGTGCACGCCCCACGCCTCGGCCAGCGGGGCGAGCACCTGGGTGAAGCCACCGGAGACCGCGCACACCCGGCCGCCGGCCGCGGTGACGGCCTCGATCAGCGCGAGGGCTCCGTCGGTGGGCCGGATGGCCCGCACCACATCCGCCACGACGCCCACGGGCAGCCCCGCGAGCGCCTCGACGCGCGCGTGCAGCGAGGCGGCGAAGTCGAGCTCACCGCGCATCGCCCGCTCCGTCACCTCGGCGACCTCGGCCTCGCGGCCGGCGTGGGCGGCGAGCAGCTCGATGACCTCCTGCCGGATCAGCGTGGAGTCCACGTCCGTCACCACGAGGGGCACCGGCGCGGCGGCGACCGCCGCCGGCAGCGTGAGCACGTCCCACCCGGAGCTCGGCTCCGGGGCCGCCGCCCACTCGTCCGCGGCGAAGCGCCAGCCCAGCAGGCCGTCGTCGATGAGCCGTTCGGCGTCGTCCGGCACGCCGACCGGGGGCGCGTCCGTGACGAGGAGGGCGGGGTCGGCGGTGACGACGAGGCGACGCAGGGTGCTCATGCGCGGCATCCTAGGTGTAAGAGGTCATGACGTTGTTGACTCGTGCCGGGGCCAACGAGGTTGGCGGGGCGTCCCCGCAGGAGGTATGAGGCCGATGGTAGTTGTAGTGGTTCACCCACACCTGCAGGGCCTCACGC
>NZ_JABFAZ010000034.1:3160-40379 GCF_017168505.1 Micrococcus sp. KRD077
GATCCCGTCGTGCAGGTGGCGGTGGACCATCCTGAGACGGCCAGTGGGGGTCAGGGGTGCGTTAGCGTGAGTCATGAGTGGGTCTTTTCGGGCAGGTGGGTTGTTGAGGAACTTCCATCCTGCGGGGCGGGGCCCACTCGTCTCATCTCAGCCGGCGCCTCGTGGCAAGAACCTCATGACCCACAACACCTAGGCGGGGGTGTGGGCGCGGCCGGGCGTGCGTCGCATCGGCGACGCACCGGCCGGCCGGACTAGGCTGGCCCCCATGACCACCCCCGCGCCTCCCGACGACTGGTTCCTCCCGGATGAGGACGCCGTGCTGCAGATGCGCCGCGTGCGCGTGCGCCGCGGCACCACCGACATCCTCGGCCCCCTGGACTGGACGGTCCGCGCGGGGCAGCGGTGGATCGTGATGGGCCCGAACGGCGCGGGCAAGTCGACGCTGCTCCAGCTGGCCGCGGCCCGCCTGCACCCGACCGCCGGCGACGTCGGCGTGCTGGACGAGGTGCTCGGCGCCGTCGACGTGTTCGAGCTGCGCCCGCGCATCGGCCTCTCCTCCGCCCAGCTCGCCGCCCAGGTGCCCGCGAACGAGACCGTGCAGGACGCCGTCGTCACCGCCTCCTACGGGATCACCGGCACGTGGCGCGAGCGGTACGAGACGGAGGATCGCGCCCGCGCGCTCGGCCTCGTGGCGACCTGGGGGCTCTCCCGCCTCGCGCACCGCGCGTTCGGCACCCTCTCCGAGGGCGAGCGCAAGCGCGTGCTCATCGCCCGCGCCCTGATGACCGACCCCGAGCTGCTCCTGCTGGACGAGCCCGCCGCGGGCCTGGACCTCGCCGGGCGTGAGGACCTCGTGCGCCAGCTGACGGCGCTCGCCACGGACGAGGACGCGCCCGCGCTGGTCCTCGTCACGCACCACCTCGAGGAGGTGCCCCCGGGCTTCACGCATGCGCTGCTGCTGCGGGCCGGCGGCGTCGTGGCGGCCGGGCCCATCGAGTCGACGCTCACCGAGGAGCACCTCTCCGCGGCATTCGGCACGGACCTGAAGGTGACCCGCACCGGCGGTCGGTACACCGCCGTGGCCCGGTGACGGGGCTGCTGACCGCGCAGCTGCTGGGCATGGAGCTGTGGCAGGTCCTGATCGTGCTGCTCGCGGGGTTCTGGGCCGGCACGATCAACTCCGTGATCGGCTCGGGCACGCTCGTCACCTTCCCCACGCTCGTGGCGGTCGGCTTCCCGCCCGTGACGGCGCAGGTCTCCAACGCGATGGGCCTGGTGGCCTCGGGCTTCTCCGGCACGTACGGCTACCGTCGCGAGCTGGCCCAGTCCCGGGTGCTCCTGCCGAAGCTGACCGTCGCGTCCCTGCTCGGCGCGATCATCGGCGCCGCCCTGCTCACCACGCTGCCCCCGGCCGTGTTCGGCTACGTCGCGCCGGTGCTGCTCGTGGTGGCCCTGACGGTTGTCGTCCTGCAGCCGCGCATCCAGCGGTGGGTCCGGCGTCGGGCGGAGGACCAGGGGCCGACCCCCGGCGCGGACTCTCCCGTGCCGGTGGGCCCCGTGACCCCGACGCTGTGGACGCTCGTGTTCCTGACCGGCATCTACGGCGGCTACTTCGTGGCCGCCCAGGGCGTCATGCTCATGGCGATCTTCGGCGTGCTGCTGGTGGGCGGCACCCTCGTGCACGCCAACGCGGTGAAGACGTGGCTGTCGCTGGTGGTCAACCTCACCGCCGCCGCGTTCTACCTGGTCTTCGCCTTCGACCGCATCGATTGGCGGGCCGTCCTGTTGATCGCGCTCTCCTCGCTCGTGGGCGGGCTCGTGGGCGCGCGGATCGGCCGGCGCATCTCACCGACGGCCCTGCGCGTCACCATCGTGATCGTGGGCCTGGTCGGGCTGGTGGTCATGGTGATGCGGCAGGTCTCGGGTGGGTGAGGGCGGGACCCGCGAGGTGCGCCTGGAGCGGATCGAGGACCTCGCCGACCCCCGCCTGGCCCCCTACACGACCATGACGGACGCGGCCCTGCGCCGTCGCGTCGACGCGGAGCACGGCGTCTTCCTCGCCGAGTCATCCCAAGTGGTCCGCCGCGCGCTGGACGCCGGACACACCCCGCGCTCCTTCCTGCTGGGGGACCGCTACCGCCGGTCCTTCGCGGACGTGCTCGCCGCCCATCCGGACGTCCCGGTCTTCACCGGACCCGACGACGTGCTCGAGGCCCTCACCGGGTTCCACCTGCACCGCGGCGCCCTGGCCGCGATGGACCGCCCCGCACCCCGGCCGCTCGCCGACGTCCTCGCGGACGCCCGGCGCGTGCTCATCGCCGAGGACGTCGTGGACCACACGAACGTGGAGTGTTCCAAACCACCGCAGGCTGGCGAACGTTCCTCGGATACCAGCCGACCTTGGCAGCCCAAGGTAGCAAAAAGCGAGGTCGACGATACGTTCGAGCTCAACTCTCGCGTGTCCAGTGGTGAGGAGCGGCGTAGGACGGGAGTTCCTGGCGAGAGTCCAGGGGGCCGACACGATCGTTCTGTCTCGAGTACGAAGCGCCGCTCGCGGATCGCTGTGCTTGAGGGCTTGGTGGATCATACGAACGTTGGGGCATGTTTTAGATCAGCTGCGGCACTGGGTGTCGACGCGATCCTGGTGACGCCGACGTGTGCTGATCCGTTGTACCGGCGGTCTGTCCGTGTGTCGATGGGTACGGTCTTCCAAGTGCCGTGGACTCGCGTTGATGACTGGCCTGCCAGCATCCAGGTGCTTAAGGACGCTGGATATGTCGTGGCGGGCATGACACTGGGGGAGGGCGCAATCACGCTCGATGAGTTGGTCGCCGAGGACCACGACAATCTCGCACTAGTATTCGGCAGTGAGGGGCATGGGCTGACGCCGCAGACCGACAGACTGCTTGATCGGCGCGTGACGATTCCGATGATGCATGGCGTGGACTCGCTGAACGTTGCGGCGAGCTCAGCGGTGACGTTCTACGCGACGAAGTAGTTCAAGGATTCAGCTATCCGATCCAGCCGACGTCCTGCGTGCCTTTATGGCATGGTCGGGTGGAGCTCACTTAGTCTGGTGGCTGTTAGATGCGCGCGAAGGAGACAGCATGGCCCGCCGGAAAATGAATGCTCAATCTACGACCCTGTACAGATTGAGGCATACCGCCAAGCTCGAACATGCTGTCAAGAAGAAGTACCGCGATGAACGCTCCGTCGTCACCGAGCCCTGCAAGGTGGCGGATCGTGACGCCCTCCTCGTATATGGCCATGTAGGGGCCGATGGCCCCGTGAAGTGGGCAAGTCGCGTCCACCAACTCACTGGCGTGACAGTGGAAACAACCAACACAACGGCAGCAGGCGTTCTCTTGCTTCGCGCGAATGATGAAGCTGATACGCCTACCTGGGGATTGTGTTGGGGTATGGGTTGGCTGCTTTTGGATCAGAGTCACGTCGACGGCGCGTTCGGACAGAGACTCGCGCTGAGATCCGTTGATCCGGACCTGCTGAGCTCCCTGACTCGGACAGTACTTGACGAGAGGGCAAAGATCGATCGGTCGTCCATTCCCGCAGGTGCAGGACTGACTGGATTCGGCATCGGTGGTTTCGGTGAGCTGGTCACTCGAGTCGTTGGAAAGGCCGAGATCAAGGGTCTTACCATCGACAAGCCGTTTCGCGTGAGAGGGGCGGACGCCCTCTCGGTGCCACTCGGACTCACCCCCACAGAGCTGGTTTCGGATCTTAAGGTGCTCGAGGCCCTGCTCTCTCAAAAGCCTCGCGCAGAGCTGCAAGTGCTTGAGCAGCTCGTACCGGTTAAGAAGAAAACCTCGTTACATGACAAGCTGGAAGAGCACCTTCGAGCCGAGCTAAAGAAGTCCCCCGACGTATCTAAGATCGCCGTTACGTGGCCCCATGAACACCTAAGCGAGAATAAGCCGCCCGAAGCGTTCCGAGTAAAACGAGGCGGAGGCACCGCTCTGCGCGCCGGCCTACCTACTGCGGCACTGATCATCGACTTGATGAAAGACCGCGAAATTTCGTTCATGGATACCATTAAAATCCAGCTGTTCGGTGACGCGGAGGGCGAGGAGCCCGTAAGTAGTGATATCCCGCTTCGAAAGTGGGTGGCCTTTGAGAAGGAAGAGTCTGGGCGTCGCTACTTCCTGCATAACGGGCAGTGGTATGCGATGGACCTTGACTACGCGAAGCAGCTCGACGACCACGTTAGGAACATCTTTGCGAAACAGGCTGGCGTGGCCATGCCAGCTTGGTATGCGCCTGATGACGAGGAGGCTTATAATCGTAAGGCTGCGCAGGCGCTCGGCGCGGTGTTGATGGATCGGAAGCTCGTGCAGACAACTCAGAATAAGCGGGGCTTCGAGCCGAGTGACCTCATTACGACGAACGATGTGTACGTGCACGTAAAGTCGGCTTCCTCCTCCGCGCCGCTGAGTCACCTCTTCGCCCAAGGCGGCAACTCTGCCCATGCACTGCAGTACGACGAAGAGGCACGCAAGCAACTGCGCAGCCGGGTCCAGCAGCGCGGCGGCAATGAGGATCTGATTGGCGCGAAACCACGAAAGGTCGTGTACGCCATTCGCTCGAAACGCATAGGCGAATCACTTACAGCGGACGACCTCTTCAGCTTTAGTAAGGTCTCACTGGTCAGAGTATTCGACGAGCTGGAAGCCCGCGGTATCGAAGTGAGAATCGCAAGTATTGACTACCTGCCAGAAGAATAGTCAATTACGCTTGGGCGTTGTGGAATCTACGTTCAGGCTCGTCGACTTGTGAAAACGGTCGCGATGGTCGTGGGGTGTCGAACCAAAGAATTAGCCGGTCTTTCCTAGCTAAGTATGTGTAGTGCCACGGTCCCATCGGCCTGACGTGCCGTTCGCTCTAGACCGTTCCGCATCTCTGGTAGCCCCATGCCGTGGTACGACGCGCCGGACCCGACCGATGAACCCGGAAGTTAAGCAAGGGGCATATCGAGACATACTCGGGATCCGTCCTCCAGTTATCATCGGCTTGACTTGCATTCAGCCGGTTCGGAGCTTAGTAGTACTCTCGGACGTAGCCGAGGGCCTTTTCGAAGACGTCGTTGTCGCGAATCTTGAATTGGACGTAGAGGGTCTTCCGAAGCGCTTGGCGCACCTCCTGGTCGCCGCGGATCGTGGACTGCCACCCCTCGAAGCGGACCCCACGGACGACCTCGTCGATCCGGTTGACGACGTTCTCGACGATGATCGGGGTCTGATCGCCCTTGAGAGCGTCAAATAACTCAGTCAAGGCCGCCCGGCCCTTCTCTTCCCGGGGCATCTCGTCGGCTGCTTTCTCGGCAGCAACAGTGTCGCGGGCGAGTTCGAGAAGCTCTCGGAGGAAGTCGAGGCTGGACTGTTGGATGTCGGCGTAGCGCTCGCGCAGGTCGTTGAGGCGCTGGCCGAGTTCGACGAAGACCGGGTTGTGCAGGTGCCGGGCGATGCGTGCGGTGATCTGACGCTCGATCTCTTCGGTGGGGATGTCGGTGCGCCGACCGGTCATGAGGTCTTCGATCGTCTGAGCGTCGAGCACGATCGTCTCGGTGTTCTGCGGGATCTCGACGGCGACGTGCTCGTTGATCAGGTCGATTGTCTTGGCTCCGAGCGCGTGCCACACGAGTCGCCCCGTGATGTCTGAGGGGCGGACCGACTCGTAGACGTCCGTGAGCCAGCGGTAGTCGTCGCGATGCTTGCCCAGTATGGGGTCCGGACTGAGTGCCTCCCACAGTTGCGACACCACGCTGTAGGCGGCTCCGAAGGCGTCCTTCGTGACATCGTCGGCGATCGCGGATTGCGCCTGGACGAGGCCTTCGTACCCGCCGACCGTGCGGTCGACCCCGGGGAAGAACGCGAGCGCGGCAGCCATGGCCGGCGCGAGCTGAGCCTTCAGTTCCTCGATGTTGGAGACGACCTCCCGGACAGCCCGCTCATCGAAGGAGAGGGATCGGGCGACGTCGTCGAAGATGCCGAGGTAGTCGACGATCAGGCCGTGGGTCTTGTCCGGCGGGTACACGCGGTTGGTGCGAGTGATCGCCTGGAGCAGCGTGTGCTCCTTCAGCGGCTTGTCGAGGTACTGGCAGTAGAGGATCGGAGCGTTGAACCCGGTCAGCAGCTTCGCCGTCACGATGATGATCTTGAGCGGGTCGGTCGGGTCATTGAACCGCGCGACAACCTGCTCCAGCTCCTCGGCACCTGGGGTCCACTTGGCCCAGTCGGGCGAGTCACCTCGGGTTTTCGACATGACTATGGTCGATGCCTCCGGCCCGAGGTGCTTGTCGAGCTCGTTCTTGTAGGCGACGCAGGAGGACTTGTCGTACGCGACGACCTGTGCCTTGAACCCCTGTGGCTCGACTTTCTCCCTGAAGTGGCTGGCGATGTCAGCGGCGATCTTCGCGATGCGCGAGGGCGTCTTGATCAGCACTTCGATCGAGGCCGCCTTCTTCGAAAGCGTGATCTTGTCGCTCTCGGAGAGGTCGCGGTCGGCAGCCAGCTCCTCGAACGCCGTGTCGATGGCCTCCTGGTCGATGTGGATCTCCGAGAGGCGTGGCTCAAAGTGCAGCGGAAGAGTCGCACCGTCGCGGATGGAATCCTGGAAGGAGTATCGCGAGAGGTAGCCGCCCTCGTCGTCGGGTGCACCGAACCACTTGAACGTTTTGCGGTCGCGCCGGTTGATCGGGGTGCCGGTCAGACCGAAGAGGTACGCGTTGGGCAGCGCCCCACGCATCTTCTGCCCGTAGTCACCCTCCTGCGAGCGGTGAGCCTCGTCGACCATCGCAATGATGTTCTGCCGAGCGTCGAGGACGCCGGGTGCCTCGCCGAACTTATGGATCGTGGTGATGATGATCTTCCGCGCGCCCTGGCTGAGCAGTGTCTGGAGCTGCGCGCGCGAGTCCGTCGACACCAAGCCCGGGACGTCCGAGGCGTTGAAGGTGCCCGTGATCTGGGTGTCCAGGTCGATGCGGTCGACCACGATCAGGATAGTTGGGTTCGTGAGTTCGGCCATCGCGCGCAGTTTGAGCGCAGTGAAGACCATGAGCAGTGACTTGCCCGAGCCCTGAAAGTGCCAGATCAGGCCCTGCTTGACCTTGCCGAGCAGGACCCGGTCAACGATCAGATTGGTCGCCTGGAACTGCTGGAACCGCGCGATGATCTTGATCTTGCGATGCTTCTTGTCAGTCGCGTAGAGCGTGAAGAATCGCAGGAAGTCCAGCACCGCGCGTGGCGTCAGGACACCTTCGACGGCTTCCTGGACCGCGACGAGACCGATCTTCGCCGGCGCGTCCTCGTCGGTGGGGTCCTCGCGCCAGGGGCCCCAGAGCTCGATGGGCATGCCGATGGTGCCGTATCGGAAGTCCTTTCCCTCGGTTGCGAAGGAGAACACGTTGGGCACGAAGAACTGCGGGACGCTCTGCTCGTAGTCATCGTGGATCTGCGCGGCCCCGTCGATCCAGGTGTACGCCGGCCGGATCGGCGTCTTCGCCTCACCGACCACCAGGGGCAGACCGTTGCACCACAGCACGAGATCGAACCGCTTCTCCAGCCGGCCCTGCGTGAAGGTCACCTCGGTGGAGACGATCCACTGGTTCGAGGAGTCATCGTCGAGATGTTCGAAGTCGATCAGACGGACTGTGGTGTGCTCGCCGTTCGGCCCGAACGGCATCGATTTCTGCCCGGTCAGCCACGCCATGAACTCCTCGTTAGCGACCACCGGGTGCGGGCTGTTGCGCGCCGCGATCAGGATCGCGCGGAGGTTGTAGATGACCTCGTCGGCCTTCGCCGGATCAGCCTCGATCTCAGGGTTGAGGTTGATCAGCGCACCCTTGAGTACGCCTTCCAGCAGCACCTCGTCGACGCGACGCGGCAACTCGCTACCCGGCACGAACTGGACATCGATGGACTTGACGAGGTCCCGGATGAAGTCACGTACCGAGTTTGCCTCGTTGAACTGCGCCATCAGTCGCCCCCGAAAACTGTCTCAGACAGAGCTGACTTGATCGCTTTCACCGCATCCGACTCTTTTGCCACGGAGGCAACTGCGGATGACGCTGAGGCCATCTGCTCGAGCAAAGAATCCTGGTCCTCAAGGGACGGATGCACAACAGAAACGCGGCTCACAATGTCGGTGTTGAGGTTCTTTACCGTCGAGCCGCCGGCACCCTGCCGGAACTGTGACTGCACCCCGTAGCTCCGCAGAAGGTAGTACAGGTAGTCAGTTCGCCAGCGGCCACCGACATCCGAAAGTGAAAGCCAACCATCATGGATGCATCCGTCGATCCGAACGATGTACGGGCGGCCAAAGCTCATCGAGTTCGACAGGATGAAGTCGCCCGGCTTCACCGTGCGAGTCTTGGGAAGACCACTCGGCTTAATTCGTTGCGCCGTCCTGTCGATGAACTTGCCGTCCGGCGGTACGTCACCGATCTTGATCCAGTGCAGTCCGTCGGGACTGTCGGTCAGGTACTCATTGATTGGTCGCGGCGAGCCGCCGCGCACAATCTTAAGAACGTCACCAAGGTTTACCTCGCGACCGGGCGCGGCCCGCACGAACTGCTCAACAAGTTCTGACTGGCTGCGGACTACCTCCGCGTGCACTTTGGTCAGCGCTCGTCTGTGCCGCTCGACGGTCCAGAGGAGGTCGGCGATGCGCTTCTGCTCGTCGAGGGGTGGGAGATCGAACTCGAAATCCTTCAGGTCACGCCAGTTCGTGCGCGGCGACAGCGACCCTGCCGACGTACCGAGAGCATGCTCGAAGAAGCCGTTCGACTGCACGAGGAACGGGAGCAACTCACCAAGGAGCTGCGTCCCATCGGTCTCGAACGTGTAGATGTCGCCGGAGCAGATGGCGTCGAACTCGGCGTAGGCAACCTTGCGCTGGTACGCGCGCCGTTTGCCGAAGAGCGTCTGTCCAGGCTTCACGCGTCGCGTGAAGGTGGTGCCGTCCTCTGTTGAACCCCACCGGCTAACCTTCAGCTCGCCGGGGTCCATGTGCTCCATCGCGATGACGCGGTTGATGCCGGCCGCTTCGAGATCACGGATGGTCTCATTGACGTTACGAACAACGTCGCCGAAGGCAACCCGCTTCCAGCGCGACTTGTCGAGGTTGAGGCTCACGCGGGCACCTCCGCTCTCAGCAGCGCGAGAACGTCAGTAATCGCCTGGTCCGAAACCTGCGCGGCAGTTCGCCACTGCGCCACTGCATCGCTGACATCGATGTGCTCGCCGCCTTCATTCGCCGAGTCGCCCGCGACGTACAACGGAATCGCGAGGCTGTGGCCCTTCTCCGCGATCTGGTCGAGGGTGCCAACTGCAGCGAACCCGTCCTGTGGCTCGAAGGCGCGATAGGCGGCCAGGATCTTCTGTTGGTGCGCCTCGCGGAGGAAGGACTGTGCCTGTTCGCGGGCGACTTCGTTCACGGCATTGATGAACAGCACCTCGCCCTGGTGCTCGGTGGGCTTGTTGGCGCGGAGCGTGACGACCACGGCCTCCATCGGGCTGTTGTAGAAGAGCCCTGCGCCGAGCCCCAGGACGCACTCGATGAGGTCTGACTGCACCAGTGCTTTGCGGAGGGACGCCTCTTCACGCCGGAAGAGCACCCCGTGGGGGAAGAGGATCGCAGCGCGGCCCGTATCGGGGTCGAGGCTCTTGGCGATGTGCTGGAAGAACGCGTAGTCGGCACGTCCCTGTGGCGGGACACCCCAGACGTTCCGGCCGTAGGGGTCCTTGGCGAATGCGGCACGGTTCCAGGCCTTGATGGAGTAGGGCGGGTTTGCCAGCACGACGTCGAACGTCTGCAGATGGCCCTTGCCGTCGAGGAATGCCGGTCGGCTGAGGGTGTCGCCGTGAGCGATGTGACCGTCTGTGATCCCGTGCAGGAACAGATTCATCCGCGCGATGGCAGAGGTCCCGTAGTTGAGCTCCTGGCCGTAGAGGCGCAGATTCCGCCACTCCTTGCCCTGCCTCTTGAGCTCGGCGGCGGTGGAGATGAGCATGCCGCCCGTGCCGCAGGTGGGGTCGTACACCGACTCACCCGGCTGGGGCTCCAGCATCATCGTCATCAGGTGCACCAGCGTGCGATTGGTGTAGAACTCCTGCGCGGTGTGACCGGAGTCGTCCGCGAATTTCTTGATCAGGTACTCGTAGCCGTTGCCGAGCTCGTCCTCGGGCAGGTTGGCGATCGAGAGCGTCTTGGTGGAGAAGTGCTCGATGAGGTCGGCCAGAGTCGAGTCCGGGAGCAGGTCCTTGTTGCCCCAGTCGCCGTCGCCGAAGACGCCGGGGAGTGTGTCGGGGTTGGCCTTCTCGATGGAGCGCATGGCGTGCAGGAGTGCCGCGCCGATGTTCTGCGTGACGCCGTGGATGTCGTCCCAGTGGCAGCCGTGGGGGATGGCGAAGCGGTGGTTCTCTGGGAGGTCGGCGAGCTCCTCGTCTTCGTACACCTCCATCGCGGCGGCGTGCTCCTCGTCGTAGACGTCGGAGATCCGCTTCAAGAAGACCAGCGGGAAGATGTACTGCTTGTAGTCGCCGGCGTCAATCAGGCCACGGAGAACGATTGCCGCGCCCCAGAGGTAGTTCTCCAGCTCACGCTGGGTGATTCGGGTGCTCATACGGACAGCCCCCACTTCGCCAGCTCGGCCTCCAGCGCAGCACGCGTCGTGGTCGCCTCGGCGTGCGCCGTTTCGAGATTCGCGAGCGCGTCCTCGAGCGTGAGCTTCTCACCGCTGTCAGGAGGCGCGACGTACAGCGGGACGTTGAGGTTGTAGTCGTTGCTCTCGATCTCGGCCAGGTCGACGACACGGGAGCGGCCCTCGATGTCAGCGTAGAGCTCATAGGCGTCGAGGATCTGCTGGGCATGCTCGGGTTCGAGGGTGTTCTGGTTGCGTCCGCGCTTGAACAGGTCTTCACCGTTGATGAAGAGCACCTTGCCGTACTCGTCTGGTTGCTTCTCCGTTCGAAGGATCAGCACGCAGGCGGCGAGGCCAGTGCCGTAGAACAGGTTGGGGGCCAACCCGATGACCGCGTCGACGAGGTCTGACTTGAGCACGTGGGTGCGGATCCGCGCCTCAGCTCCCTGCCGGAAGAGTGCCCCTTGGGGCAGGACGACGGCGACCCGGCCGGTCTTCGGCTTCGCGGAGGTGATCATGTGCTGGACCCACGCCCAGTCGGCGTATCCCTTCGGCGGAACACCACCGAGCGCATTCCGGCCCCACTTGTCGGACGCCCACTCGGGCTCGCCCCAATTCTTGAGCGAGAACGGCGGGTTGGCCACGACGCAGTCAAACTGCGCGAGGTTGTTGCCCGTGTAGAAGGCGGGGCTGCGCAACGTGTCCTCGCGGACGATCTTGAAGTCCTCGACGCCGTGTAGCAGCAGGTTCATCCGTGCGATCGCGGAGGTGGCGAGCACCTTCTCCTGGCCGTAGAGCTTGCCCCACAGGGTCTTGGGGCTGCCGCCGGCATCTTTCACGTGCTCGATGACCTCGATCAGCATCCCGCCGGTGCCGCAAGCCGGGTCGTAGACCGTCTCACCCTCGGTGGGATCGAGGATGTTGACGAGCAGGCCGACCACCGAGCGCGGCGTGTAGTACTCACCGGCCTTCTTGTTCGACTGGTCGGCGAACCTCTTGATGAGGTACTCGTACGCGTTGCCGAACACGTCGGGCGGCACAGCGGCGTTGGTCAGAGCCTTACTCGAGAAGTGCTCGATGAGATCGGCGAGCTTGCGGTCGGGCAGCTTGTCCTTGTTGGTCCAGCTGGCGCTGCCGAAGATGCCGTAGAGGGTCTCTGGGTTGGCCTTTTCGATCTCGCGGAACGCGGTCTGCAGCGCAGTGCCTATGTTCTCGGTGTGGCTGCGCACGTCACCCCACAGGCTGCCCTCGGGGATCACGAAGCGGTGGTTCTCCGCAAACAGGGCGAACTCGTGGTCGCCTCCGGACTCGTCCAGCGCTTGGGCGTACTCCTCGAGGTAGACGTCGCTGATCCGCTTGAAGAACATCAGCGGGAAGATGTATGCCTTGAAGTCGGCCTGGTCGATGCTGCCGCGCAGCAGGTCAGCCGCGGCGGCAAGGTACTGCTCAAGCTCCGCCAGCGTCAGCCGATCGCTCCCGCCGTGGGGCCGCAATGCACGCGCTGCCGCGCGTGCCTCATCCTCGGTCATCCGTCTCCTAGCTATTGCTCCGCCACGCGACAAGGCGCTGCCGACTCAGCTTTCCGCCGAGGGGACAACGTGCCCTGACGGGGCGCGTGTCGCGCCAGCACGCGGTGGGCGGTTCCGATCGACACGCCAGCACCTCCGGCGATGCTGCGCAACGTCTCGCCTTGATCTCTCCGCATCCTAATCTCGCGCTGCGTCTCGTCACTAATGGTGCGTGGTCGACCGTGGCTGACTCCGTGTTCCCGCGCTGCTTGGATGCCGGCCCGGACGCGGGAGCTTTGGAGCTCTCGGCGGCGCCGGGTGAGCTCGCGGACGTCATCGAGGAACTCCGAGTCTCCGGTGTGCTCTCCCGCGGCGAGGCCCTTGAGGACTTTCACGGCAACTCCTCGGTCAACGAGGTCCAGCAGTGTCTCGAGCCCGTCGACCATGCTCGTGCTCAGGCTTCGTGCGTGGGTCACGGTGAGCGCATCGCCGTCGCCCACCTCCGCCACAGCAGCGAGGAGCCCGGGGCGGTTCTTGATCAGGCGTCGACGCGATGCTGTCTCCTCGACGAGACGTGAGCAGATCGGCTTGAGTGCTTGCCGTTGCAACCTCGCGTCCTGAGGGTCTGTCCCGACCCGAATGAGTCCGATGAGCGCCATCAGCCCAGGCTCAGGTCGCCGCTGCGCAGTCCCAGCATGGCAGTGTGTGGGGGCATAGGGTTTATTGAACACTCCTAGCCGGCCCACGATGACGACCGAGCGGCCGTATTTGCCTTCTGACCTGCGGAAACGCAATGCTCAGTTCATCGGTGTGTCGACCGGAAGGAACCGAGTTCACGGGTCCGAGATGCTTCAGAACGCGTCGTGACCGCTTTCAACCTGGGCGCCGTGGTGCGCTCCGCCGTCGCCCTCGGCTGGGACGCGCTGCTGCTCACCCCGCAGGCCGCCGACCCGCTGTACCGGCGCGCCATCCGCGTCTCGATGGGCACGGTGTTCCGCCTGCCGTGGGCGCGCCTGCCCGGCCCGGTCGCCGCGTCGCTGCCCGCGCTGCGGGCGGCCGGGTTCGCGGTGGCCGCCCTCGAGGTGACGGACCGCGCCGTGGGCCTGGACTCGCCGGAGATCGAGCCGCTGCGGACCGCCGAGCGCCTGGCCCTCGTCCTCGGCCAGGAGGGGCCGGGGGTCCGGCCCGAGACCCTCGCCCAGACCGACGCCGACGTCGTCATCCCCATGCCCGACGGCGTCGACTCACTGAACGTGGCCGCGGCCGCGGCGGTCGCGCTGTGGGAGCTGCGCGCACGCTGACCGGCCCGGGTGCGGTAGAGTGGGCGGCTGGCCCGCCGTCCGGCGGACCCCCTGACCACACCTCTCGCGCCCCTGGTCCCAATCAGGCGGCTGAAACGAAGGATGCACCATGAAGTCTGAGATCCACCCGGATTACCGCTACGTCATCTTCAACGACCTCGCCTCCGGTGAGAAGATCCTCACCCGCAGCACCGCGAACTCCGAGAAGACCGCGGAGTGGACCGATGGCAACACCTACCCGGTGATCGACGTCGAGATCTCGGCCGCCTCGCACCCGTTCTACACGGGCAAGCAGCGCATCATGGACACCGCCGGCCGCGTCGAGCGCTTCAACGCCCGCTTCAAGGGCTTCGGCGGCAAGAAGTGACCGCGGCGGCCTGAGCCGCGCGCCCACCACGACGACGGGCCCCGCGCCCCCGGAGCGATCCGGGCGGTGCGGGGCCCGTCGCGTCGCCCGTAGGCTGGCGGGCATGACGACTCTCCACGGTGAATACAAGGTGATCGGCGGCAAGCTGGTCGCGGCGGACCTGAGCCTCGCGGACGGCCGGATCGCGACCGCCAGCATCAACGGTGACTTCTTCCTCGAGCCGGACGAGGCGCTCGAGGACCTCAACGCGGCGGTGACCGGGCTGTCCGCGGACGCCGAGCATCGCGTCATCCGGGAGGCCGTCGAGCGGGGTCTGCGACCCGAGGCCGAGCTGTTCGGCGTGGACGCCTTCGCGGTCGCCTCGGCCGTGCGTCGCGCCCTCGGCAAGGCGACCACGTGGGAGGACCACGAGTGGGAGGTCATCGGGCCGGAGCCGATGCCGATCGCGCTGACCTTGGCCCTGGACGAGGTGCTCACCCGACAGGTGGCCGAGGGACGTCGCAAGCCGACCATGCGCCTGTGGCAGTGGAACGAGCCGGCCGTGGTGATCGGCGCCTTCCAGTCGCTGGCCAACGAGGTGGACCCCGAGGGGGCGCGGCGGCACGGCATCAACGTGGTGCGGCGGATCTCCGGCGGCGGCGCGATGTTCATGGAGGCGGACAACTGCGTCACGTACTCGATGCACGTGCCGTCGTCGCTGGTCGACGGGCTGGAGACGGCGGAGACCTACCCGTTCCTGGACGAGTGGACCATGGACGCGCTCGCCCGACTCGGCGTGCAGGCGTTCTACCAGCCGCTCAACGACATCGCCACGGACCAGGGGAAGATCGGCGGCGCCGCGCAGAAGCGGGTGGGCACGGCCGGGCTGCTGCACCACGTGACGATGAGCTACGACATCGACGCGGACAAGATGCTCGAGGTGCTGCGCATCGGCCGGGAGAAGCTGCGCGGCAAGGGCGTGGCCTCGGCGAAGAAGCGGGTGGATCCGCTCCGCCGCCAGACCGGCGTCTCGCGCGCCGAGATCTGGGAGACCATGATGACCACCTTCCAGGAGCGCTACGGCGCACGCCGCGTCGAGCTGGACGAGGCCACCCGCGAGGAGGCCGAGCAGCTGGCCCGCACCAAGTTCACGACCCCGGAGTGGACGGCGCGGGTGCCCTGAGCCACCTGACGGCGTCCCGGCACCGTCCGGCACGCTTCCGTCCGGGGGCGGTTTGCGGTGGTATTCGACGTGAATACCGCCCGAAACCGCCCCCGACGCGTCGAGGTGTGGCGGGGCGGCTCTGTCAGGATCGGACCATGACCCCCGACGACGCCCCCGTCCGCCTGATCGCCCGCTCCGACGCCCCGCGGCGCCCACGGTCGACCGTGGACGTCCACTGCGCCCTCGAGCTGGAGCTCGCCTCCGGCCGCCGCGTGCCTCTGCTCACGGACCGCGGCTGGAGCGCGGACGGCACGTGGGACCTCGTCACGGTCCGCGACCTCGACGAGGCCGCCGCCACGGTGACCGGGCCGGACGAGCCGGGCGGCGGCCGCACGCCTGCCCAGGAGGAGACGCGACACTGGGACGCGCTGGCAGCGGTCGCGGCCGAGGCCGGGGTGCCGGTGGGGGCCGCAACGTTGCGCGAGCTGCCGCTGGTGGGGGAGACCTCGCCCGAGCTGGCCGCCCTCGTGGACCGGGCGCACCGCGAGGCCCGCGCCCTGAACCGGCTGCTCGGCGTCCACCCGCTGGCCCTCGGCACGCTCGCGCCGGCCGACGTGCTGGGCGCCGACGCGACCGCCGCGCTGCGGACCGGACTGGCCGCGGGACTCGGCGTCGCGCCGACGGCGTGGGAGGACCCGGGCGTCGTGCTCGCGCCCGCCGCGGACGCCGACCCGGAGCTGCTGCACGTGGTCCTGCTCCACACGACCGCGGTGGTCGCCGGGCCACCCGCACTCGTGGCCCGCCTCGCGGACGCCGACGTCTCCGACCTGCTCGACGACGCCTCCCTCGGCGCGCACCTGCGCGGCCCGGTGGAGGACGTGTCGGCGGCCTGGCTCCACGCGGCCGACCGGCAGGCGCTGTCTCTCGACCCGGACGGCGGGGCCGCGCACGTGGCGCGCCACGCCGAACTGACGGCCGTGCTGGAGACGCGGCCCGTCGTCGTCGAGCGGGTGGGGATGCGCGACCGGGACGCCCAGCGCGCCGCCGACGCCGTGGGCCTGCGCCGGGTGGGCCGGGAACGCGTGCTCCGCGTCGCCGCGCCCTGAGCTGGAATGGTCACGACACGCCGTCTCGCCCGAGGGGAGGCGGCGTGTCGTGACCACTCTGCGCGGGAGGACTTACCGCTCAGCCCGCCGGCTGCACCGCCTGCACGCGCAGGGACCGCCGCAGGGCGTCCGTGTGCTCCACGACCAGGCGCCGCAGGGCCCCCGGGGCGTCGGGGTGCTCGTCCAGCCAGCGCTGGGCCGCGGCCAGCGTCGGGTGCGACTCCTGCGCGTCCGCGTCGCCGGCCACCGCGTCCCGGCGGCCCGGGAACAGCCCGCCGATCGCGCGCGAGGCCAGCCCGTTGGATCGTGAGGCCCACACCGAGGTCAGGCGCGGCCAGAAGCCGGACTCGTAGGGGGCGAGGAGCTCGACCTCGCCCGCGGCGAAGCCGGCCGCCGTGGCCGAGAGCAGGTCGTTGGACAGCTCCGTGCCAGTGGCCGTGCGACCGGACATGACCGCCTCCCACGCCGCGGCCTTGACCTCGGCATCGGGGCGGGCGGCTGCGGCGAGCCGGTGCCACGTGACGGTCTGCGCCGTGCGGCCGGCCTCGAGCTCCGCGTCCAGGCGGTCCTGGTCGGCCCGGCCGGTCGCGGCGAGGGCCTGGAGCACGAGCCAGCGCAGCTCCGCGTCGATCGCCAGGCCCGGCGCCGACGTCGCCGCGTCCTCGCCGAGCAGGGCGGCCTCGAGGGCCGCGGCCATCCCGACGTCGGCCCGCGCCAGCGTCGCCCACGTGCGGGCCGCGGTGCGCTGGCGGTCGGAGCCGGCCTCGAGCGTCCGGGTCTGTTCGGCCAGCACCTCGCCCACCAGGGCGCGCAGCGCGTCCCGGTCCTCGGCGCGGGCGTACTGGCCCACGGCCGCGGCGGCCTGCGCCAGCACCTGCGCGTGCACGCCCACGGTCGCGATCCGCGCGGACAGCGTCGCCACCGCGTCGAGGAACCGGGCGACCGGCAGCTCGCCGTCGCGGGTCATCGACCACAGGGCGGCCCACACGGTGGCCTCCGCGAGCGGGTCCGCGATGGGGTGGGTCAGGGCCGCGCGCAGCGACCCCGCATCGAGCGCGACGGCGGCGTAGGTGAGGTCCTCGTCGTTGGGCAGCACGAGGCGGACGCCCCCGGGGACCTCGAGGTCCGGCAGGGGCACGGCCGCGCCCTCCGCCCCGCCCGGCACGTCGGCGGTGACCTGGGCGGTGCGGCGCAGGACGCCGTCCTGCCCGGGCGTGAAGACGCCGACCTTCAGCACGTGCGGGCGGAGGATCGGCCCGCCCGTGACCGGGTCCGCGCCCTCCTGGCGCAGCACCGGGGCGTCGCCGTCGACGTCGACCCGCAGCCGGGGCACGCCGGAGGTGTGCAGCCACGCGTCCGCCCACGCGCGCATGTCCCGCCCCGAGGCGGCCTCGAGGACCGCCATGAAGTCGGCGAGGGAGGCGTTGCCCCACGCGTGGGCGGCGAAGTAGCGATGTGCGGCGTCGAGGAACGCGTCACGGCCCACGTAGGCGGCCAGCTGCTTGAGCACGGAGGCGCCCTTGGCGTAGGTGATCCCGTCGAAGTTCTGACGGGCGGCCTCGAGGTCGACGATGTCCGCGACGATGGGGTGCGTCGTCGGCATCTGGTCCTGCACGTACGCCCAGGCCTTGCGGCGGGACGCGAAGGTCACCCACGCGGTCCGGAAGTCGGTGGCCTCGTCCACGCCGAGGGCGCCCATGTAGTCCGCGAACGACTCCTTGAGCCACAGGTCGTCCCACCAGTGCATCGTCACGAGGTCGCCGAACCACATGTGCGCCATCTCGTGCAGGATCACGTTGGCGCGGCCCTCGTACTGGACCGCGGTGGCCCGCGAGGTGAACACGAAGTCCTCGGTGAAGGTCACGAGGCCCGGGTTCTCCATGGCGCCGAGGTTGTACTCGGGCACGAACGCCTGGTCGTACTTGCCCCACGGGTACGCGACGCCGAAGAGGTCGTGGAAGAACGTCAGCCCCCGCTTCGTCACGTCGAACACGGCCTCGGGGTCGAACGCGTCGGCCATCGTGCGCCGGGTGAACAGCCGCAGCGGCACGGCCTGCGCACCGCTGGCCGGGTGACCGTCCCAGGCGTCCTCCCACTGCGCATAGGGGCCGGCGAGCAGCGTCGTGATGTAGGTGGACTGGGGGAGCGTCGGGGCGAACTCCACCCGGACGACACCGTCCCCGGTCGGCGTCCGGGAGACCTCCGGCCGGTTCGAGGCCAGCACCCAGTCCTCGGGTCCGGTGAGGGAGAAGGTGAAGGCGGCCTTGAGGTCCGGCTGCTCGAAGTCCGGGAACACGCGGCGCGCGTCGGCGGGCTCGTACTGGGTGTAGAGGTAGACCTCGCCGTCGGCGGGGTCCGTGAAGCGGTGCAGGCCCTCGCCCGACCGGGAGTACACGGACCGGCCGACCAGCTCGACCACGTTCTGCGCCGCCAGGTCGGGCAGCAGCACCCGGGCCTCGCCCACGACCTCGGCCACGTCCAGCGCCGTGCCGTTGAGGGTCACCGACTCCACGCCGCCGTGGATCCAGTCCAGGTGGGTCTGCGCGCCGGGCTCGGCGCACGCGAAGCGGATCACGGTGCGGACCGGATAGGTGTCGGCGGCGGCGTCCCGGGCGTCGGAGAGGTCCACGTCCACGACGTAGTCCTGCACCGTGAGCAGGCGGGAGCGGTCCGCGGCCTCCGCGCGGGTGACGTTGGTGGCGTCGAGGTCGGGGGTGGTGTCGGTCAAGGCGAGCCTCCGGTCGGGGATCCAGCGGGGACGGCGACGCGCGGACACACCGGGGCGTGCCCGCGCGTCGGCGGTGGTCCGGGACCGGCGGCCCGGGGCCGCGTCAGTGCGGCGTCGGGACGGGCTGGCCCTTGGAGAGCACCGTCAGCCCGGATTCTGTCACGGTGTAGCCGTTCGCCTCGTCCTCCGCCCGGTCGAAGCCGATGCGCGCGCCCGGGGGCACGACCACGTTCTTGTCCAGGATCGCGTTGCGCACGTGGGCCCCCTCGCCGATCACGACGGAGTCCAGCAGCACCGACTGCTCCACCCACGCCTCGTTCTGCACGCGCACGTCCGTGGAGAGCACGGACTGGGCCACGGTGCCGCCGGAGATGACCACGCCCTGGGAGAGGATCGAGTCGTTCGCCGAGCCGGGGCGGCGGGTGGATGAGCGCACGAGCTTGGCGGGCGGGGAGACGGACTGGCGGGTGTAGAGCGGCCACTCGCGGTTGTAGAGGTTGAACTCCGGCCACGGCTGCACCAGGTCCATGTGCGCGTCGTAGTAGGAGTCCAGGGTGCCGACGTCCCGCCAGTAGTGCTTGCCGGCCGTGCCCCCGGGCACCTCGTTGGCGGTGAAGTCGTACACCCCGGCCTCGCCACGCTCCACGAACAGCGGGATGATGTCCCCGCCCATGTCGTTGTTCGACTCGGGGTTCTCCTCGTCCTGGTTCAGCGCCGCCACGAGGGCGTCGGTGTCGAACACGTAGTTGCCCATCGAGGCCAGGAACTGCGTGGGGTCGTCCGGCAGGCCGGGGGTCGTCTCCGGCTTCTCCACGAACGCCGAGATCCGCGTCCTGTCCTGTGGGTCCGTCTCGATCACCCCGAACGAGGAGGCCAGCTCGAGCGGCTGGCGCACCGCGGCCACGGTCGCCTTGGCGCCCGAGGCGATGTGCTGGTCCACCATCTGCTGGAAGTCCATGTGGTAGACGTGGTCCGCGCCGATGACGACGACGATGTCCGGCCGTGCGTCGTGGATCAGGTTCATGGACTGATAGATGGCGTTCGCGCTGCCCGTGAACCAGTCCTTGCCCCGGCGCTGCTGTGCCGGCACGGAGGCCACGTAGTTGTTCAGCAGCGTGGACATCCGCCACGTCTCGGAGATGTGGCGGTCCAGCGAGTGCGACTTGTACTGCGTCAGCACGACGATCTCGCGGTACCGGCTGTTGACCAGGTTGGACAGCGCGAAGTCGATGAGGCGGTACGTGCCGCCGAACGGGACGGCCGGCTTGGCACGGTCGGCCGTCAGCGGCATCAGGCGCTTGCCCTCACCGCCCGCCAGCACGACCGAGAGGACCTTCTTCTGCACCATCTGCGTCACTCCTCGTGAGCCGGGTCGTCGCGACCCGCACGCGTGCTCGGGGCGTGCGGGGCATCCGTGCCGCCAGACTATCGACCCCCGCCGGGCTGAACTAGGTTGGGGGCGTGCGCATCGACATCGTGAGCAAAGAGTTCCCCCCGTCCATCTACGGCGGTGCCGGCGTCCACGTCGCCGAGCTGACCCGTGTCCTGGCCTCCCGCGCCGACGTCCGCGTGCACGCCTTCGGCGCGCCGCGCGACCCGGACTACCACGGGGCCCGCGTCCTGACGTACCCGAACCCGCCCGGGTTCGACGCCGCCAACGGGGCCGTGCAGACCCTGGCCACCGACCTCACGATCCTCGGCGACCTCGAGGGCGCCGACGTCATCCACTCCCACACCTGGTACGCCAACCTGGCCGGCCACCTCGGCAAGCTCCTGCACCAGACCCCCCACGTCCTCTCCGCGCACTCCCTCGAGCCGCTGCGCCCCTGGAAGGCGGAGCAGCTCGGCGGCGGCTACGCCCTGTCCAGCTGGGCCGAGCGCACGGCGTACCTCGGGGCGGACGCGGTCATCGCGGTCTCGGACGGCATGCGCCGGGACATCCTGGCCTGCTACCCGGACGTGGACCCGGCGAAGGTGCACACGGTCCACAACGGCATCGACACGCAGGTCTGGACCCCGCAGACCGGCACCGCCGCACTGGAGAAGTACGGAATCGACCCGGACAAGCCCTCCGTCGCGTTCGTCGGCCGCATCACGCGCCAGAAGGGCGTGCCCCACCTGCTCCGTGCGGCCCTGCGGCTGCCGGAGGACGTCCAGCTCGTGCTGTGCGTGGGCGCCCCGGACACCGCGGAGCTGGCGCACGAGGTGAACGAGTTGATCTCCGAGCTGCGGCGCACCCGCCAGGGCGTCGTCGTGATCGAGGGGATGATCCCGCGCCACGAGGTGATGGAGATCCTCACGGCCGCCACCGTGTTCGCCTGCCCCTCGGTCTACGAGCCGCTGGGCATCGTCAACCTCGAGGCGATGGCGTGCGGCACCGCCGTCGTCGCCTCCGCCGTGGGCGGCATCCCGGAGGTCGTGCAGGACGGCGAGACCGGCCTGCTCGTCCCCTTCGAGCAGGTCGACGACGGCACGGGGGCGCCCGTGGACGAGGAGAGGTTCGCCGCCGACTTCGCGGCCGCGCTCACCCGCGTCGTGGAGGACCCGGAGCGCGCCCGCGCGATGGGTGAGGCCGGCCGGGCCCGCGCGATCGAGCACTTCTCGTGGGAGACCATCGCGGAGCGCACGATCGAGGTCTACGAGGCCGTGCTGCGCTGAGCCCGCCCGACCACGCACACGGGCCCCCGCCACCGCGAGGTGACGGGGGCCCGTGTGCGTCCGGGGACGGCCACGGTCAGCCGCGGCGACCCCGCGCCGCCTTCTCGCGGGCGCGCACGGCCTTCTCATCCTCCGGCTCCTCGCCGGCGGCCCGGCGGGCCGTGAACCAGGCGTGGGCCTCCTCCTGGCGCTGGGTCTCGGCGTCCGTGGCCACCGCCATGCGCAGGTGCTCGGGCTCGAGGCCGAACGACTCGACGAGCTCGAGGGCGAAGGGGCGCAGCCGCTCGGCCAGCCGGTTGACGTAGCCGCGCAGGGCCCGGGCGCGCTGGCTCGAGACGCGGCCGTGGGCCACGAACCAGCCGAGGTCGTCCTCGATGAGGCGCAGCGCGAACAGGTCGCGCAGCCACGTCAGGACGGTCTTCGTGGTCTCATCCGTGATGCCCTCCAGGGCGCGGGTGAAGGCCTCCCACTGCAGCAGCTCGCCGTGGTTGCGGGCGGCCTCGATGAGCTCGTGCTGGCGCGTGTTGAACGCCTCCGCCTGCGCCGCCTGGCCCTTGCCCCGGGCCCCCGAGAGGGTGCCGGCGATGTCGGCGGTCTTGGCACGGACGCGCTCGGTGAGCAGCTCATGCTGGACGGCGGGGTCCTTGAACCAGTTCGCCGAGCGGCGCTCGGACCCGCCGTCGGCCACGGACTGGACGGCCTTGTGCAGGCCCGCACGGTGGAGGGCGTCCGAGGCCTGATGGACCACGTAGCGGGAGACGGCGCCCACATTGAGACGTCCGAACTCCTTCGAGTAGTCGGTCAGCAGACGCTTGCCCACGAGCTGCAGGAGCACCGTGTTGTCGCCCTCGAACGTGACGTACACGTCCAGGTCGGCGCGCATCTGGGCCACCCGGTTCTCGGCGAGGAACCCGGCGCCGCCGCACGCCTCGCGGGCCTCCTGCAGGGTGTCCAGGGCGTGCCACGTGGTCAGCGGCTTCACGGCCGCGGCGAGCGTCTCGAGCTCCTGCCGGTCCACGTCCGTGTCGGAGCGGCCCGAGAAGACGTCGTCGAACTTCTCGACGAGCTCGTTGGAGGCGAAGGCGTCCGCGTAGGCGCGGGCCAGGCGGTCGATGAGGCGGCGCTGGTGGTTCTGGTAGTCCAGCAGCACCTCCTCCCGCTGCGGGTCGGAGGCCTTGAACTGGCGGCGCTGCTCCGCGTAGGCCAGCGCACCGTGCAGGCCGAGGAAGGAGGCCGTGGTGGCGGCGAGGGACAGGGAGACGCGGCCCTGGACGAGCGTGCCGAGCATCGTGAAGAAGCGACGCCCGGGGGAGGCGATGGGCGAGGAGTAGGTGCCGTCCTCGGCCACGTCGCCGTAGCGGTTGAGGAGGTTGGTGCGCGGGATGCGGACCTGAGTGAAGTGCAGACGGCCGTTGTCGATGCCGTTCAGTCCGCCCTTGAGGCCGTCGTCCTCGCCGCCCACGCCGGGCAGGAAGGCGCCCTCCTCGTCCCGGATGGGGACGTAGAAGCAGTGCACGCCGTGGTTGACGCCCCGGGTGATCAGCTGCGCGAAGACCGTGGCCGCCCTGCCGTGCAGCGCGGCGTTGCCGAGGTAGTCCTTCCAGGCGCCCTTGAACGGGGTGTGGATGACGAACTCCTGGGTCGCCTCGTCGTACGTGGCGGTCGTCGCGATCGAGGCGACGTCCGAGCCGTGCCCGATCTCGGTCATGGCGAAGGCGCCCGGGACGCTCAGGTCCATCGCGCCCGGCAGCCACCGGCGGTGGTGCTCCGCGGTGCCCAGGTGCAGGATCGCCGAGCTGAACAGGCCCCACTGCACACCGGCCTTGATCTGCAGGGAGGGGTCGGCGAGCACGAGGTCACCGAAGGCGGCGAGGTTGCCGCCGTGGTTGTCCTCGCCGCCGAACTCGCGCGGGAAGGCGCGGTGGACCGCGTTGCGCTCCACGAGGACGCCCAGCTGCCGCAGGACGCGGGCGCGGTGCTCGTCCATGCCGAGCAGCGGGTCGCGCCACAGGGCGGGATCCTTGACCAGTTCGCGGGATTCGCGGCGCTCCGCGGCCCAGCGGCCGAGGAGGGCCTCCTCGAGGGCCGCGGCGTCGAGGGAGCCGGGCGTCGGCCGCTCGGGCGCGATCTCGGCGACGTCGGAGGGAACCTCGGTGCTGGGCGTCGAGGACTGGGGGGCGAGCTTCTCGTGGACGGTCATGACGATGCTCCTGTTCGTGAGTGGGGGCGGGCGCGGACGGCGTCCGCCGCCGCGGGTTCGAGGGCGGCGCCGGGCGCGGCGCCGATGAGGCCGGTGAGCAGCCAGTCGGCGATGGCGCGGGCCATCGCCTCGACCGGGATGCGACCGGCGGCCGGGGTCCGCAGCCAGGTCTCGGCGGCGGCCCGGACGAGGCCGACGGCGGCGCGCGGCCACAGGGCGAGCGGGTCCGCCGGCGCCGGGGCGTGGCCCCGCGCGGCCATCCCGCGCGCCAGGCCCGACTCGAGCATGGCGTAGACGCGCTCGAGGAACGGGCCCAGCACAGGGGCCTCGGCCGCGGCGGGGGACGGGGCGACGGCGAACGCGTACACCTCGGGCGACGTCGCCGCGACCGTGAGGTACACCTCGACCATGCGACGCAGCGCCTCGGGTTCGGAGACCGGTTCGTCCGCGACCTCGAGCAGGCGGCGCTCCATGTGGGCGGTGACCCGCTCGGACACCGCCAGGCGCAGGCCCTCGCGGTCGCCGAAATAGCGGTAGTAGACGGTCTTGGAGGTGCCCGCGTGGGACGCGATCTCCTCCATCGAGGCGTGTGCGCCCAGGGCGTGCACGGCCGACCGGGCGGCCCGGACCAGTTCCAGACGGCGCTCGGCGCGGTGCCGGTCCCAGCGGACGCTGCGACCGTCCCGGGCGGTGGACGTGACGGGATTCACGAAACCGAGCGTATCAGGTACTGTGGATCACAGTCACCCACCCCGCCGACGTCCGTATCGTCCGTATCGTCCGGGGTGACAACGCCCCCGCCGCGTCGGCGGTGGGCCCGCCGTCGAGAGGACCGTCATGACCCACCACGAGACCCCCGCGTCCGAGACCGCCTCCCGCCCCGCCGTCGCCGGTGGAGCGCTGCGCCCCGCCGTCATCCTGGGCGGCAACCGCATCCCCTTCGCCCGTGCCAACACCGCCTATGCCGAGGTCGGGAACCAGGAGATGCTCACGGCCACGCTCGACGGCCTCGTCGCGCGGTTCGGGCTCCAGGGCGAGCGCCTCGGTCAGGTCACCGCCGGCGCCGTCCTCAAGCACCCGCGCAACTTCAACCTCACCCGCGAGGCCGTCCTGGGCTCCGCGCTCTCCGCCGCGACCCCGGCCGCCGACGTCCAGGTGGCCTGCGCCACCGGCATGGAGGCCCTGGGCACCCTGGCCAACAAGATCCGGCTCGGTCAGCTCGACTCCGCCATCGGCGGCGGCGTGGACTCGATCTCGGACGCACCCGTCTCGCTCTCCGACGGTGCGCGCCGCGTGCTGCTGCAGCTGAACACCGCCAAGACCATGAAGGACCGCCTGCGCGCCCTCGCCCAGCTGCGCCCCGGGCAGCTCGTGCCCGAGCCGGCCGGTGCGGGCGAGCCGCGCACCGGCATGTCCATGGGCGAGCACCAGGCCCTGACCACCCACAAGTGGGGCATCACCCGTCAGACCCAGGACGAGCTCGCCGCGGCCTCCCACCGGAACCTCGGCGCCGCGTACGCCGCCGGGTACATGGACGATCTGGTGACCCCGTTCCACGGCCTGGCCCGCGACAACAACCTCCGCCCCGACTCCACGCCGGAGAAGCTGGCCGGCCTGAAGCCCGCGTTCGGTCGCCAGCTGGGGGACGAGGCGACCATGACGGCCGCCAACTCCACCCCGCTCACCGACGGCGCCTCCGCGGTGCTGCTCTCCTCCGAGGAGTGGGCCGCCGAGCGCGGGCTTCCCGTGCTCGCCGAGTTCGTGGACATGGAGAACGCCGCCGTGGACTTCGTCGACGGGCACGAGGGCCTGCTCATGGCCCCGGCCTACGCCGTCCCGCGCCTGCTGGCCCGGCACGGGCTCACCCTCGACGACCTCGACTTCGTGGAGATCCACGAGGCGTTCGCCGGCACCGTCCTGTCCACCCTCGCCGCCTGGGAGGACGAGGAGTACTGCCGCGAGCGCCTCGGGCTGCCGGGTGCGCTGGGCTCGGTGGACCGCGCCCGGCTCAACGTGCACGGCTCCTCGTTGGCGGCGGGTCACCCCTTCGCCGCGACCGGCGGCCGCATCGTCGCCCTGCTGGCCAAGATGCTGCACGAGAAGGGGGAGGGCTCCCTCGGCCTCATCTCCGTCTGTGCCGCCGGCGGCCAGGGCATCGTCGCCCTGCTCCGCGGCCGCTGAGCCCCGACCGACCCGACCCGAGAGGACCGACCATGACCGACCGTTACGGCACCTTCGTCGCCTCGCCCCTGGGCCGCCGCCTCACCGGCGCCCTGGGCCTGCCTCAGCCCGTCGAGCTGCGCCGGCACACCCCCGGCGACCCCGTGCTGCCCGGCTCCGTTCTCGTCCTGGGCGCGACCCCCGCAGCCGCGGACGCCCGCACCCTCTTGGCCTCGTGGGGCCTCGAGGTCGCCGACGCCCCCCGGGAGGGCGCCCGCCACGCGGCGATCGTCGCGTGCTTCGACGGGGTCGCCACGCCCGCGGACCTCGGCGCGGTGGCGCTGGAGATCGGCGGCGCGCTGCGCTCGCTGGGCTCCTCCTCGCGCGTGGTGACCGTGTTCGAGGACCCCGAGGCCGCCACGGACCCGACCCTGCGCGCCGCCCGCCAGGGCGTGACGGGCCTGACCCGCTCCATCGCGCACGAGATGCGTCGCGGCGGCACGGCCAACGGCCTGGTCCTGGGCGAGGGTGTGCCGCTCACCGCCCCCGGTGCGGCCGGCGCGCTGGCGTTCCTGCTCTCCGGCCGTGCGGCGTACGTCTCCGGCCAGTTCGTGCCCGTCGCCACCGCCGACGGCGCGGTCCCCGCCGACGCGGCGCGCCCGCTGGCCGGCAAGGTGGCCGTGGTCACGGGTGCCGCCCGCGGCATCGGCGCCGCTATCGTTCGGACGCTCGCCCGCGACGGGGCCGTCGTCGTCGGTGTGGACGTCCCGGCGGCGGGCGAGGCGCTGGCCGAGGTTGTGAACGAGGTGGGCGGCACCGCGCTGGCCCTGGACATCACGGCGCCGGACGCCGGCGCGCGCATCCTCGAGCACTGCCGCACCCGGCACGGCCGGATGGACGCGGTGGTGCACAACGCCGGGATCACCCGGGACCGGATGCTGGCCAACATGGACGCCGCACGCTGGGACTCCGTCCTCGCCGTGAACACCACGGCCCAGCTGGCCATGAACGAGGCGTTCCTCGCCGAGGACGCCCGGGACGTGGCGGGTCAGGGGCTGCGCATCGTGGGCCTGGCCTCCATCTCCGGCATCGCGGGCAACCGCGGCCAGACGAACTACGCGGCCTCGAAGGCCGGGGTCATCGGCCTGACCGCGGCG
Organism: Micrococcus sp. KRD077; assembly: GCF_017168505.1. Taxonomy (NCBI): domain Bacteria; kingdom Bacillati; phylum Actinomycetota; class Actinomycetes; order Micrococcales; family Micrococcaceae; genus Micrococcus; species Micrococcus sp. KRD077. Next base: position 30,144 of record NZ_JABFAZ010000034.1, read on the forward strand.
TCCGCCCCGGTCCTCGCGGCCCGCGGGGGCACGATCAACGCGGTGGCCCCGGGCTTCATCGAGACCGAGATGACCGCGAAGATCCCGCTCGCCACGCGCGAGGTGGGCCGGCGGCTCAACGCGCTGCAGCAGGGCGGCCTGCCGCAGGACGTGGCCGAGACGGTGGCCTGGCTCGCCTCGGACGCCGCCGGCGGCACCAACGGGGCCACGCTGCGGGTCTGCGGCCAGTCGAAGCTGGGGGCGTGAGGATGCAGACCACGCAGCTGTCCGCCCCGCCCTCCCTCGGCCGGCTCTACGTCCGGGCCGCCGGGCGGGCCGCCACGGACGCCGTCGTCCGTCGGCGCCGTCCCCGCGAGCTCCCGGACCGTCAGGTGGTCGTGACCGGCCACCGCATCCCGGCCGAGGCCGTGACCGCGTGGCGCGGGGCCGTCGGGTCCGCCAATCCGGCGGACCTGCCCTCGGTCCTGGTGCACACCCAGGTGTTCGGCGCGGCCATGGAGCTGATGGCCGACCCCGAGTTCCCGCTGCCCCTGCCCGGGCTGGTGCACCTGAGCAACACCGTCCTGCACCACCGGCCCGTCGCGGCGGAGACCGCCCTGCGCGTCACCGCACGTGCGGTGGGTCTCGTCCCGCACCACGCGGGCACCGCCGTGGACGTCGTCGTGACCGTCGAGGGGCCCGGCGACGACGGCGAGGAGGCACTGCTGTGGGAGGGCGTCTCCCGGTACCTCGCCAAGGGCGTCCACCTCTCCGGCCTGCGTCCCGAGCGGCCCGCCCGCCCGGACTTCGTGCCCCCGACGCCGACCGCCCAGTGGCGCTTCGGGACGGGGGCCGGACGCCGGTACGCGGGCGTCTCCGGGGACTGGAACCCGATCCACCTGACGGGCGTCTCGGCTCGACTGTTCGGCATGAAGGGCGCGATCGCCCACGGGATGTTCCTGGCCGCCCGGATGCTCGAGGGCCGTGAGCCGGCCGGCGCCGGGTTCCGCTGGCACATCGACTTCGAGGCGCCCGTCGTGCTGCCGACCACCGTGGCCGTCCGCTACGAGCCCGGGCCCGACGGCGGCACGCGCGTGTGGGGCTGGGATGCGCGGCGCCGGCGCCCGCACTTCTCCGGGGAGATCACTCCGCTCGAGCCCTGACGGCCGGGCCGACGCGTCGGCCCGCCGGGACCACCCGTCCCGGCGGGCCGGTGAGCGCGGCGGCTCAGGCGTCCGGCCCGGGCGACCGCCGCGGCACGGCGGCGACGGCCTCGAGCAGCCCGTCCGCGTAGGCCTCCCACGAGTGACCGGCGGCGTGACGCACGGCGCCGGGCCCCAACGCGGCCCAGGCGTCACGATCCGCCAGGATCTCGGCCAGGGCATCGGCCCACGCCTCAGGGGTGCCCGCCGTCACGTGGCGGCCGGACACGCCGTCGAGGACCGCGTAGACCAGTCCGCCGACCCGGTGCGCCAGCACGGGCGTGCCGCAGGCCTGTGCCTCGAGGGCGACCAGGCCGTAGGTCTCCGACGCGCTCGGCATCGCCACCACGTCCGCCGCCCGGAACTGGGCGGCCAGGGCGGGCGCGGGCACCGGCCCGGAGAACGTCACCAGGTCGGCGACCCCCTCCTCCGCGGCCAGGCTCGCCAGGTCCAGCTCGTCGCCCCCCGAGGCGGCCCCGTTCACGTGCAGGCGCACACCCGGGTCGGCGCCCGTGCCACCGGCCCGCTCGCGCAGCACACCGAGGGCGGCCACGAGCAGGTGCGGGCCCTTGTGCCGCTGCACGCGGCCGGCGAACAGAACCCGCAGGGCTCCGTTGTCGTCCGGGGCGCCCGGCCACTGCGCGGCGCCCTCCGGCGTGAACGTCTCGAGGTCGGCCCCGGGGGGCAGCACCCGGGTGCGGGCGCGGGGCACGTCCAGCAGCTCGCGCAGGTCGGCGACCTCGGCGGCGGAGTTGACCACGAGCAGGTCGGCCCGCTCGGCGACCTCGCGCTCGGCCTCGATCCGCGCGGCCGGCTCGCGCAGCTCGGGGTCCTCGAGCATCTTCGCCGCCGCCGTGGTGTGCATGGTCTGCAGGTACGGGGCGTGCGCCGCCCGCGCCAGCGCCGCGGCGGTGGACCCGGAGAGCCAGTAGTGGCCGTGCACGAACGCGACGGGCGGGGCGTCCGCGCCACCGAGGACGGGACCGCCCGGCACGGCGTCCGAGGCGAGCCAGTCCAGGGCCGCGCGGGTGAACTCGGCGCCCAGTCCCGCCAGCTCCTCCTTGGGCACGGGAGCGGACGGCCCGGCGGCGAGGTCCACGACCGTGACCGGCGGGGCCTGCCCGCCGGCGTCCAGCATCCGGACCCGTGCGCCATCCGCTCCCACCGGCTCCTCCGCCCGGGTCAGCAGGATCATCCGCACGCCCCGGCGGGCCAGGGCCACGGCGGCCTGCCGCACGTAGACGTTCATGCCGCCGGCGTCGCCGCGGCCGGGCTGGGCCAGGGGGGAGGTGTGCAGGCTGACCCCGATCCCCACCGGCACGGACGCCCGCAGTTCGGCGTCCACGGCGTCGAACAGCCGGGCCGCCGACGCCGAGTCCGCCAGGTCCTCGACGGAGACCATCCGTCCGGCGCCGTCGCCGAGCGGCACAGTCCAGTTCGGGTACTGGTCCTGGAGGGTGCCGGGCTGGTTCTGGATGCGCCGCTCGCCCACGGCGTCCACGAGCGCCACGCTGTGCAGGGCCGAGGGCGCCTGCGCGAGCAGGCGGTGCAGGGCCACGATCTGGCGTTCGCGCACCTCGGGGCCGGCGTCGGGGACGTCCACGTCCGCCTCGGCGAGCAGCCCGCGCCGGGCCGCGGCGGCGAGGAACGCGCGCACCTCCTCCGCCGACCGGCGGCGTTCCTGGGCGACGTCCACGGTGTAGAGGCCCAGCCGTTCGCGCAGGTCCACCTGGACGCCCTCGAGGTAACCGGCCGTGGGCGGCAGGTCGTGCGTGTTCACCGCCGCCATGGCCAGCCGCCGGTAGCGCTCCGGCGGGGTGGGCTCGCCGTCCTCCTGTTCGAACCACAGGATCGACGTGCCGAGCACGCCGGCCTCGGCCAGGCGGCGCTGCACCCACGGCTCGAACGTGCCGAGGTCCTCGCCCACCACGACGACGCCGGCCCGCTCGGCCTCGAGCGTGAGCACGGCGAGCATCGCCTCGTGGTCGTATTCGACGTACGCGCCCTGGGTGGCACCGGCGCCCTCCGGGATCCACCACAGGCGGAACAGCCCCAGGACGTGGTCCATCCGGATGCCGCCCGCGCCGCGCAGCACGGTGCGCAGCATGTCCCGGAACGCGGCGTAGCCGGTCTCGGCCAGGCGGCGCGGATGCCAGGGGTGCTGCGACCAGTCCTGGCCCAGCTGGTTGAACAGCTCGGGCGGCGCGCCGACGGACATGGTCGGCACCAGCACGTCCCCGAGCATCCACGCGTCCGCGGTCTCGCGGGTCGCCCCGACTGCCAGGTCCACCATGACGCCCATGCGCATGCCGGCCGCCCGGGCCCGCTGGTGCACGCCGGCGAGCTGCTCGGCGGCGATCCACTGCACCCAGCGGTGCAGGTCGACGTCGGTCGCGCGTTCGACGCGGACCCGCTCGGCCTCGACCCCGCCCGGCGCCCAGGCCGGGTCGGCGAGATCGGGCCCGGTGCCGTCGCCGTCCAGGCGCAGGACGGACCAGAGGGCGAAGTCGTCCAGGCCCGGGCCGGCCTCGGCGCGGAACCGCGCGTAGGCGGCCTCGCGCTCGGGGGAGCGGGGCACCTCGTGCACGCGGCGCAGCGCGGGCCACAGGACGGCGGCGACGGCGGCCCGATCGATCCGGCCGGTGCGCTCCAGCTCCGCCTGGACGCGGGCGCCGGCCGAGCGCAGCTCCGCCTGCTCCGCGGCGGGCAGGTCGGCGAACTCGGGGATCGAGGGCACGTGCACGATCAGCGCCGAGAGGAACCGACGGGAGACGGGGGAGTAGGGGGAGTCCGCCGGATGGGGGCCGGGCTCGACCGCGTGCAGGGGGTGCAGCAGCAGGAAGTCGGCACCGTGCCGGGCGACGATCTCGGCCAGGGACGCCATGTCCGCCGCGTCGCCGATGCCCCACGAGTCCGCCGAGGTCACCGAGTAGCCCTGCGCGGCCGCGCCCCAGCCGCGGCGCTCGAGGAAGGGACGCGCCGTGCTCAGCCGGGTCGGGGCGCAGACCAGGACCGCGGAGGCGGTGGAGCCGGAGCCGCTGGTCACCTCCAGCCGGTGCCAGCCCGGGGCGAGGTCGGCGGGGATCTGCACGTGGACGCGCTCGCGCTCGACGCCGTCCACGAGGCGGACCTCGGACACCGGCTCGCTCACGCTCACCTCGAGGGTCCGGCCGTCCTCCGTGCGCACGCGGGCCACGACCGGCTCGCCCGCGGCCACGTGGCACGGCACGGACAGGCGGTGGCCGGACCGGGCGGCCACGGTGGGCGGGAGCACGTCCCGCCAGGGGGCCGTCTCCGCCTCCTCCAGCGCCTCGGCCAGAGCGGCGACCCCGTCCGGACGGACCGACACCCCGAGGGCGGCGAGCACCTTCACGAGGGCCTCGTCCGGCACGGTCTGGGCCGAGCCGTCCTGCCCGACGTACTCGGGCTGCACCCCGTGGGCTCGCGCGAGCCGATGCAGCAGTGCGGGGGCTTCCAGGGCCATCGGGTCCTCCATGCCGTCGTGCGGTTCCACCGACGGCGCCTGCCGTCGCACGGACACCACTCTAGAGGGGACGCCGGGCCGGGGAACACGCAGGGCCCCGGTCGTGACGACCGGGGCCCTGCTGCTCGACGAGCGGTGCGCGAGGGGGGACTTGAACCCCCACGTCCTTGCGGACACAGCGACCTCAACGCTGCGCGTCTACCAATTCCGCCACTCGCGCTCATCGGTGGAGCCCTGGGAGAGGCTCCGTCGCCCACCGCGTTCCGGTCCTGTCCGGTCCGTCCCGCTCCGGGCAACTCGAGAAAGATAGCACGGGTTCGGGCTAGGCTCAAAACCATGGTCGAGAACATCGAGAACCCCGCCCGCTCGCGCCCCGAGGACCGCGTCGTGGAGATCTGCCGCGACCTCATCCGGATCGACACCACCAACCGCGGGGGCAACGTCTCCGTCGGTGAGCCTGAGGCCGCGGAGTACTGCGCCCGGCTCATGACCGAGGCGGGGATGACCCCCCGCTTCTTCGAGTCGGCGCCGGGCCGGGTCTCCGTCGTCGGGCACCTGCCGGGCTGGGATCCGGAGGCGCCGGGGCTCGTCATCCACGGGCACACGGACGTGGTCCCCGCCGAGGCGGACGAGTGGAGCGTGGACCCGTTCGGCGCCGAGCTCAAGGACGGCATGATCTGGGGGCGCGGAGCCGTGGACATGAAGGGCATGGACGCCATGGTGCTCGCGGCGCTGCTCCACCTGGCCCGCACGGGCCGCCGGCCGCGGCGCCCCCTGACGGTCGCGTTCTTCGCCGATGAGGAGGCCGGCGGCGTCTACGGCGCACGCTGGGTCGTGGACCACCACCCCGAGGTGTTCGACGGGTGCACCGAGGCGATCTCCGAGGTGGGCGGCTTCTCCACCGAGGTGCACGGCTCGCGCGCCTACCTCGTGCAGACCGCGGAGAAGGGGCTCGCCTGGCTGAACCTCACCGCAGAGGGCGCCCCCGGGCACGGCTCGGCCCCGCACCCGGACAACGCGGTCACCCGGCTGGCCGGCGCCATGACCCGCATCGGCGGGCACGAGTGGCCGCTCGTGTACACCAAGACCACGCGCGCGCTGCTCGAACAGGTGGCCGAGATCATGGGCGTGGACTTCGACGAGACGGACCCGACGCCGCAGCTCGACGCGCTCGGGCAGGCCCGGTCCTGGGTGGCCGGCACCCTGCGCACCTCGTCCAACCCGACGGGGCTGACCGCCGGCTACAAGCACAACGTCATCCCGTCCTCGGCCACCGGCACCGTGGACGTGCGCCTGATCCCCGGGGAGGAGGAGTCCGCCCTCGCCACGATCGCCGAACTCGCCGGTCCGGACGTGACCATCGCACCCGAGCACCGGGACGTCGCCCTGGAGACCCCCTTCTCCGGGGACCTGGTGGAGCTGATGATCGCCTCGCTGCAGGCGGAGGACCCCGAGGCCCAGGTGCTGCCGTTCATGCTCGGCGGGGGCACGGACAACAAGTCCCTCTCCCGGCTGGGCATCACCGGCTACGGCTTCGCGCCCATGCGCCTGCCCGCCGACCTGGCCTTCACGTCCCTGTTCCACGGCATCGACGAGCGGGTGCCCGTGGACGCGCTCGAGTTCGGCTGCCGGGTGCTCGAGCGGATGCTGGAGCCACGCTGATCCGGGCCGCGGGCGGCGACGACGGCCGGGACGGCGTCGTCGCGTCCGCGCCTCAGAGGGTCTGCAGGGTCGAGGCCACGCGCATCACCCGGCGGCGCATCCAGTAGCGGCGCGCCCCGTCGCGGTAGTGCACGGAGCGCTGCAGCTCCCATTGGCCGTACTCCGGGTGCTCCACGAGGCGCCGCCGGGCGTCGGCGAGGGACTCGTGGGCGGCGACCGTCATCACCAGGTACTCCCACTTCTGTCCGCGGGAGATCGCGTCGAGGGTCGAGGACATCAGCTGTTCACGCACCCGCCCATCCTGGCAGACGGACTCGGGTCCGGCGGCCGGTCCCGCACGGCCCACCCCTGGCCGCGTCACCGGCCACCGGGTTACCGTTCACCCATGAGCTCTGACGCCCGCATGGCCCTCGAGGCCCTCACCACCGCCCTGAACGAACACCTCGTGGCCGCGCAGAACAAGCGGGGCGAGGACGACCCCGCCGTCGAAGCCGCGTTCTTCGCCGTGGCCGACGCCTTCGAGGCCTACGAGGACGCCCTGTACGCGGACACCGAGGAGGTCACCCCGCTCGACCTCTTCGACGACGAGGACGACGACGACTGACCGTCCTGCTCGTGACGGATCGCACGGCCCCGGGTTCCCACCCGGGGCCGTGGCGTACAGTGACCCTCCGTGACGTGGATCGAAGCCATCATCCTGGGCCTGGTGCAGGGCCTCACGGAGTTCCTGCCCATCTCCTCCTCCGCCCACATCCGCATCGTGGGCGAGTTCCTGCCCTCCGCGACCGACCCGGGGGCGGCCTTCACGGCCATCACGCAGCTCGGCACGGAGCTGGCGGTCCTCATCTACTTCTGGCGCGACATCACCCGCATCATCGGCCGGTGGTGCGCCGCGGTCACGGGGCGGATCCCGCACTCGGACCCCGATGCGCGCATGGGCTGGCTGATCATCGTGGGCTCGATCCCGATCGCGGTCCTGGGCCTGCTGCTGGAGGACTGGATCGACACGGAGTTCCGGTCGCTGTGGATCACGGCGACCATGCTCATCGTGTTCGGCGTCCTGCTCGCCCTGGCGGACCGGCTCGGCCGTCAGACCAAGCCGCTCGAGAAGCTCACCGTGCGGGACGGCGTCCTCTACGGCCTGGCCCAGGCCCTCGCGCTGATCCCGGGCGTCTCGCGCTCCGGCGGCACCATCGCGGCCGGCCTGGCCATGGGCTACACCCGGCCCGCCGCCACCCGCTACGCGTTCCTGCTGGCGGTGCCCGCCGTGTTCGCCTCCGGCCTGTACAAGCTGTACACCTCGCTCACCGATCCCGGCACGCAGGGCCCGTACGGCATGGGGGAGACGCTGGTCGCGACCGCGATCGCCTTCGTGGTGGCCTACGCGGTCATCGCCTGGCTCATGCGCTTCATCAGCACCAACTCGTACCTGCCGTTCGTCTGGTACCGCATCCTCCTGGGCGGCGTCCTGTTCGCCCTGCTGGGCGCGGGCGTCATCAGCGCCTGAGCCCGCTCCCGCCGCCGGGCATGGCGGCCCGGCACCGCCGAACCACCCCGATCTGAGGAGTCCCGTGAAGTCCTGGAGCACCCCCGCCCCGCCCGCCGTGCCGAGCCGCCCCGACCGGCTGCGGCTGCACGACACCGCCACGGGACGGACCCGGCATCCGGGCAACGACGCGCAGCGCGCCTCGCTGTACGTCTGCGGGATCACCCCGTACGACGCGACGCATCTCGGCCACGCGAGCACCTATGTGGCCTTCGACCTGCTGCACCGCTACTGGCGCGCGGCCGGTCTCGAGGTCGCCTACGTCCAGAACGTGACCGACGTGGACGACCCCCTGCTCGAGCGGGCCGAGGCGACCGGCGTCGACTGGCGCGCGCTCGCCGAGGAGCAGACCGACCTGTTCCGTGCGGACATGGCCGCCCTCGAGGTGCTCGCCCCGGACCACTACGTCGGCGCGACCGAGGCGGTGGGCCTGGTGGTGGACGCCGTCGAGACGATGCTGGCGGCGGGCCGGGCCTACCGCGTGCCGGGCGGCGACGGCGAGCCCGACGGGGACGTCTACTTCGACGTCCGCGCGGCCCAGTCCGCGACCGACTGGCGCCTCGGACAGGTCTCCGCGATGGGCCTGGACGAGATGGCCGCGGTGTTCCCGGAGCGGGGAGGCGATCCCGACCGCCCCGGCAAGCGCGACCCGCTGGACCCGCTGCTGTGGCGCGTGCACCGCGAGGGCGAGCCTGCCTGGGACGGGCGGTCGCTCGGCTCCGGCCGGCCCGGCTGGCACATCGAGTGCTCCGTGATCTCCCGGGCCCACCTGCCGGCGCCGTTCACGGTGCAGGGCGGCGGCTCCGACCTGCGGTTCCCGCACCACGAGTTCTCCGCCGCGCACGCCACCGCCGTCGACGGCCTGCCGCTCGCGCACACCTACGCGCACACCGGCATGGTGGCCCTGGACGGCGAGAAGATGTCCAAGTCCCTCGGCAACCTCGAACTCGTCTCCTGTCTGCGGGCGCGGGGCGTCGAGCCGGTGGCCGTCCGGGCGGCGATCCTCGCGCACCACTACCGGTCGGACTGGGAGTGGTCCGAGCAGGTGCTGGCCGACGCCCAGGCGCGGGTGGCCCGCTGGCGCGCCGCCCTGGACGGGCCGCATGCCGCCGCCGGCGTCGCCGTGCTGGACGCGGTGCACGCGGCGCTCTCGGACGACCTCGACGCCCCCCGCGCGCTGGAGGCCCTCGACGCATGGGCGGCCGGCACCCTGCCGGGCCTGGCCGAGGCCGCCGCCGACCCGCTGCCGGTGGTCGACGTCGTGGCGGCGCTGCTGGGTCTGCGCCTGCGCTGACCCCGCCGGGCGCGGCCGGGCGTCAGCGTCCGCCGCGCCCGCGCAGATAGCGCTCGAACTCCCGCGCGATCGACTCGCCCGAGGCCTCCGGCAGCTGCTGGGTGTCCTGGGCCTCCTCGAGCTGCCGGACGTAGGCGGCGACGTCGGGGTCCTCGGCGGCCAGCTCGTCCACGCCGCGCTGCCAGGCCCTCGCGTCGTCCTCGAGCCCGCGCGTGGACACGCTCACGTGCAGCAGGTCCTCGACCGCCTCGACCAGCCCGAGCAGCGTCTTGGGGGAGGGCGCCTGGGCCACGTAGTGGGGCACCGTCCCCCACAGCGAGAGGCTCGGCAGGCCGCGGCGCGCGGCCTCGTCCGCGATGACGCCGATGATCCCGGTGGGCCCCTCGTAGACCGGACGGTCCGCGCCGACGGCCACCCGCACGTCCACGAGCGGCGAGGTCGGGCGGGCGCGCAGGGGCCGGGTGTGGGGCACGTCCGCCAGCAGCGCGCCCAGCGTCACGACGGCGTCCACGTCACGCGCGTCGGCCGCCGTGAACAGCTCCTCGAGGAACGCGCGCCACCGCACGTTCGGCTCCACGCCGACGGCGAGGAGCACACGCACCCCGTCCGGCGGGGCAGCCTCGCCCGCGACGGGCCGACCCTCACGGTCCAGGAGCGCCTCGTGCAGGGTGACCGCCGGCCAGTCCAGCGTCCCCAGCCCGTCGGCGTCGCGCCGGACCAGGGGTCGAGTGACCTGGTAGTCGTAGAACTCGCCGTCGCACACCCGTCCCGCGTCCGCCGCGTCCCACTGCTCCCGCAGCGCGCCCAGGGCCCCGGTCGCGGCCTCCCCGGCGTCGTTCCACCCCTCGAAGGCCAGCAACAGGACCGTGGGGGCCCGCCGCCCGGCCTCGAGCTCGTCCACGGTCGCCGTCAGGTGGGTCCGCAGCGGGCCCAGGACGTCGTCCGGCTGGTCCTCGGAGGTAGCGTCGGTCATGGCGGCCAGCCTAGACACGGCCCGACGACGGGGCCACGGCCCGCGACCCGCCCCGCACACCCCGGCGGCGGCGCTCGATAGGATGCACTCCATGCC
>NZ_JABFAZ010000034.1:40479-65280 GCF_017168505.1 Micrococcus sp. KRD077
CGCCACCCCGCGCCCGCCCCGGACGACCGTGCCCGCCGCCTGCCACGCGCCGTCCTGTGGGACATGGACGGCACCCTCGTGGACACGGAGCCCCTGTGGAACGCCGTCCAGCGCCGCCTGGTGGTCGAGCACGGCGGCACCTGGTCGGATGACCTGGCCGCCTCCCTCGTGGGACGCCCCCTCGACGAGGGAGCGCGCCGCCTGCAGGAGGCCGGGCTGGACCTGCCCGTGCAGCGGATCATCGACCTGACGATGGACGAGGTCGTCCAGGGGGTCGTCCGTGGGGTGCCATGGCGGCCGGGTGCCCGGGAGCTGCTCGTCGCGCTCGCCGAGGCCGGCGTGCCGGGCGCCCTCGTGACGATGTCCCATGCCCCACTGGCCCGCGCACTGGCCGAGCGGGCGCCGGCGGGCACGCTGGACGTCGTCGTCTCGGGGGACATGGTCTCCCGGGGCAAGCCCGACCCGGAGGCGTACCGGCTGGGCCTGCAGCTGCTGGCCGAGCGGACACCGGGGCTGACGGCCGCCGACTGTGTGGCGGTCGAGGACTCCCCGGTGGGCGTCGGCGCGGCCGTGGCCGCGGGCCTGCCGACGGTCGGCGTGCCCAGCGTGCTGCCGCTGCCGGCGGGGCTCGCGACCGTCGAGTGGACGACGCTTGCCGGCCGCACGCCGGCCGACCTCGCCGCGGTCCGTCGGATCGCCGCCGCGCGCGGGCCCGGGGCGGACGGGGCCGGATGAGCGGGCCCGCCTCCGTCCGGCTGGGCACGATCGCCGGCGCGCCGGTGCGCCTGTCCTGGTCCTGGCTCCTGATCGCAGCGGCCATCACCCTCGCGTTCGGCCCGCAGATCCAGCGCGCGCTGCCCTCGATCGGCGGCGGCGCCTACGGGGTGGCCCTGGGGTACGCCGTGCTCCTGGCGCTCTCCGTCCTGGTCCACGAGGCCGCCCACGCCCTCACCGGCCGCGCCTTCGGCCAGCGCACCGAGGAGATCGCGCTCACCCTGTGGGGCGGGCACACCCAGTTCCGCAGCCCGTCCGCCCGACCGCTGGACACGGTGCTCACCGCGATGGCCGGCCCCGCCGCGAACCTCGTGCTCGCGGGCCTCGCCCACCTGGCGGCCCGCGCCGTGGCCGGCCCGTCCGTCCCCGCCCTGCTGCTCGAGGTCACGGTGTGGGCCAACCTCCTCCTGGCCGCGTTCAACGCGCTGCCGGGCACCCCGCTCGACGGCGGCCGCATGGTCGAGTCCGCCGTCTGGGCCGCCACCGGCTCCCGGGCCCGTGGCGTCGAGGCGGCCGGCTGGGCCGGGCGCGTCGTCGCGGTGGGCGTCCTCGCGGCGGTGCTCGGCCCCCCGACCCTCGCAGGCCGCGCGCCGGACCTGTTCGTCGTCGTCCTGGCGGCCTGGGTCGCCCTCACGCTGTGGCGGGGCGCGGACGACGCCGTGCGCCACGGGCGCTGGAGCCGCCGGCTGGAGACCCTGCGGCTCGAGCAGGTCGAGGCGCCCGCCATCGCCCTGCCCGAGCACCTCAGCGTCGCCGAGGCCCTGGCCCAGGCGGACGGCGGCCGCCGCGCCGTCGTGGCCGTGGACGGGGCCGGTCGGCCCCGCGGCGTGCTGGACCTCACGGCCGCGGCGGGCCTGACCCCGGCGCGCCGCACGACCATCGCCCTGGCCGCGGTCGCCGTCGCGCTGGCCCCGGAGGCCGTGCTCGTCCGCGACGACGTCCCCGCCGCCGGTCCCGGCCTGGCCGCCCGCCTGGCCGACCCCCAGACCCCCGTGTGGGTGCTGACCGACGCGCACGGCCTCGTGCGCTCCGTGGTGCCCCGCGAGACGATCCTCGCCGCCGTCGACGCGACGCGGCGTCCCTGAACCGAAGGAGCCCCCCATGACCGAACCCACCGGCGTGAGCGCGCGCCGCGGCCCCCTGCGGGCCGGCCAGCGCGTGCAGATCAAGGACGCGAAGGGCCGCCTCAACACGATCACCCTGCTGCCCGGCGGGGAGTTCCACAGCTACCAGGGCGTGCTGCGGCACGACGACCTGATCGGCGGCTTCGAGGGCGTCGTGGTCGAGAACTCGGCCGGCCAGCCGTACCAGGTGCTGCGCCCCCTGCTGAACGACTTCGTCCTGTCCATGCCCCGCAGCGCCACGGTGGTCTACCCGAAGGACGCGGCGCAGATCGTGCAGCAGGCGGACATCTTCCCGGGCGCCGTCGTGGTCGAGGCCGGCGTGGGCTCCGGCGCCCTGTCCATGTCCCTGCTGCGCGCCGTGGGCGACCACGGTCGCCTGCACTCCTACGAGCGCCGCCCGGAGTTCGCGGACGTCGCCCGGGCCAATGTGGAGGCCTTCTTCGGCGCCGAGCACCCCGCCTGGTCGGTGCACCTCGGCGACGCGCAGGAGGAGATGCCCAAGGTCCACGAGCCGGGCTCCGTGGACCGGGTGGTCCTGGACATGCTGGCCCCCTGGGAATGCCTCGACGCCGTCGCCGAGGTCCTGGCCCCCGGCGGTGTGTGGCTGAACTACGTGGCCACCGCCACCCAGCTCTCCCGCGTGGCCGAGGCCATCCGGGACTCGGGCCGCTTCACGCAGGTCGAGGCCAACGAGACCCTCGTGCGCGGCTGGCACCTGGACGGGCTCGCCGTGCGCCCCGACCACCGCATGGTCGCGCACACCGGCTTCCTCCTCACGGCCCGCCGCCTGGCCTCGGGCGAGGAGGCGCTGCGCCTGAAGAAGCGCTCCAAGGTCTCCGAGTTCAGAGCCGAGGACGTCGAGGCCTGGCAGCCGGCCGACGAGGCCCGGTGGACGCCCGAGGCCCTCGGCGAACGGCCGATCACAGACAAGAAGGCGCGCAAGGCGGCGAAGGAGGCCCGCCTCATGGCCGCGCGGTCACGCGCCGCCGAGCAGGGCGTGGACGCGTACGGTGGGAGGACCCCGACCGGGGAGCAGGACTGAGTGGACGGAGCACCGGTGGACCACCACGCGCAATCAGGCACGGAGCACGCCGAGCAGCGCCTCGCCGAGGCGCGGGAGCTGCTGCGGCAATCCCAGGCCGAGGCCGAACGGCTGCGGCACCAGCTGCAGTCCGCCCAGCGGCACGCCGCCGGCCTGAGCGAACGCCGTCGGGCGGCCGAGGCCCAGACGCAGACGGCCGCCCGCAACAACCGGCGCATGGTCGAGCTGCTCGAGGCCACGCGCGCCGAGATCACGACGCTCAAGGAGAACCTGGACGCCGTCACGCATCCGCCGTTCACCTTCGCCACCCTCGAGGCCGTCCACGCCCCGCGCGAGCCCGAGGAGGGCGTGGAGACCGGCGCCGTGGTGCGCGGGGGAGCGGACGTCGTGCAGAACGGCCGGCGGCTGCGCGTGACGGTCTCCCCGCTGCTCGACGCCGCCCGCCTCACCCCCGGCGCCCAGGTGCTGCTGGACGAGTCCAGCTCGATCGTCGGCGTCGCCCCGGGCACGGGGTCGGGTCAGCTGCTGCGCGTCAAGGAGGCGCTGCCCGACGGCGGCCTCGTCCTGGCCGGCACGGCGGACGAGGAGCGCGTGGTGCGGCGCGCGCCCGCGCTGGAGGGCGTCGACCTGCGCCACGGGGACGCCGTCACCGTGGACGCCCGCGTCGAATGGGCGCTGCGGCGGGTCGAGCTGTCCGAGGTGGACGAGGTGCTGCTGGAAGAGGTCCCGGACGTCACGTTCGAGGACATCGGCGGCCTCGGCCCGCAGATCGACCGGATCCGCGAGGCCGTCGAGATCCCGTTCCTGCACCCCGAGGTCTACCGCGAGCACGGCCTGCGCGCCCCCAAGGGGATCATGCTGTACGGCCCGCCCGGCACCGGCAAGACCATGCTCGCCAAGGCCGTGGCCAACGCCCTCTCGGCCCGCAGCGCGGACGGCGAGCGCTCGTTCTTCCTCAACGTCAAGGGACCCGAGCTGCTGAACAAGTACGTGGGCGAGACCGAGCGGCAGATCCGCGTCATCTTCGACCGGGCCCGCGAGAAGGCCGACGCCGGCTTCCCCGTGGTCATCTTCTTCGACGAGATGGAGTCGCTGTTCCGCACGCGCGGCTCCGGCGTCTCCTCGGACGTGGAGACCACGATCGTCCCGCAGCTGCTCACCGAGATCGACGGCGTCGAGGCCCTCGAGAACGTGATCGTCATCGGCGCCTCCAACCGCGAGGACATGATCGACCCGGCCGTGCTCCGCCCCGGCCGACTGGACGTGAAGATCCGCGTGGACCGTCCCGACGCCGACGGCGCCGCGGAGATCATGGCCAAGCACCTCACCGTAGACGTGCCCCTGCACGCCGACGACGTCGTCGCGGCCGGCTCCGCGGACGCGGCCCGCGCGACGCTCATCGCCCGGACGGTCGCCGCCCTCTACGACCGCGGCGCGGACACCGCGCTGGCGGAGCTGACGGACGTGTCCGGCACGACCCACGCCCTGCACCTGGCCGACCTCGTCTCGGGCGCCGTGGTGGCCGACGTCGTGGACCGCGCCAAGCGGCACGCGGTGCGCGACTACCTGGCCGCCGGCCAGGCCCCGGCCGCGCTCGGCGTCCGCGAGGGCCACCTGCGCGAGGCCGTGGCCGCGGTGCTGGAGGACCAGACGGACCTGCTGGCCACGGTCGCGCCCGCCGAGTGGGCGCGCACCTCCGGCTGGCGCGGTCCTCGGCTGCGCTCGCTGCGCATGGTCCGGGGGGTCGGGGCATGAGCGCGTTCGGCCGCGGGGCCGCGGACGGCTTCACCCGGGCCGTCGCCGTCGACGTCGGCCCGACCCCCGCCTTCGAGGGCCAGCGCCGGCTGTTCCACGGCGCGGCCGTGCCCCCGAACGGGCGGGACGCCGCCGGCTGGGGCGTGCACCGGGTGATGGGCACGGAGACCGAGTTCGGCATCCACGCGCCGGCCAACCCGGGGGCGCACCACAGCGTGCTCTCGGTCGAGCTCGTGAACGCGTACGCGGACCTGGTCACCCGGTCCGGCTCGACGGTGGCCGGCACGGAGTGGGACTACACGGGGGAGTCGCCGCTCGTGGACGCGCGCGGCTGGCGGCTGCCTCGTTCGGCGGCGCATCCCTCGCAGCTGACCGACGAGGCGCTCGTGGGCCCGGACGGGGAGCCCGTGCACCTGCTGCTGTCCACCGTGCTGGCCAACGGCGCGCGCTGGTACGTGGACCACGCCCACCCGGAGTACTCGTCGCCGGAGACGACCACCCCGCGGGATGCCATGGTCTGGGACGCCGCCGGGGACCTGGTCGCCCAGGCGGCGGCCGAGCACATCGGCCAGGCCGACGGCGCCCCGGAGGTGCTGGTCTACAAGAACAACGTGGACGGCAAGGGCCAGTCCTACGGCGCGCACGAGAACTACCTCGTGGCCCGGTCCCTCGACTTCGAGGAGCTCACCGCCGTCCTGCTGCCGTTCTTCGCGGCACGGCAGGTGCTCGTGGGCGCGGGCCGCGTGGGACTCGGCCCGGCGGGGGAGCGGCCGGGCTTCCAGCTGTCCCAGCGGGCCGACTACTTCGAGGAGCCCGTGGGGCTGGAGACCACGATCCACCGGCCGATCGTCAACACGCGGGATGAGCCGCACGCCCGTCCCGAGGCCTACCGCCGGCTCCACGTGATCATCGGCGACGCGACGCTGAGCCAGCACGCCACGTGGCTGCGGATGGGCATGACCGCGCTCGTCCTCGCGATGGCCGAGGCCGGGACCGCGCCCCGGCTCACCCTGGACGACCCGGTGGCCGCGTTGCAGACGATCAGCCACGACCCGGGCCTGCGGGCCACGGTGCCGCTGCTCGAACGCACCGCGGACGGCCCCGTGCGCCGGCACTGGACCGGGCTGCAGATCCTGCGGTCCTACCTGGACGCGGCCCGCGCCCACTGCGCCGCCTTCGGGGTGACGGATCCGCAGACGCGCGAGGTGCTGGAGGCCTGGGCCATCGACCTCGACGACGCCACCGCGGATCCGCTGTCCCTGAGCGACCGTGCCGACTGGGCGGCCAAGCTGCGCGTCCTCGAGGGCCTGCGGGCCCGCACGGGCGCGGACTGGACCGACCCCCGCCTCGCGATGGTGGACCTGCAGTACGCCGACCTGCGCCCGGCCCGCTCCCTGCACCGCCGCCTCGTGGCCGCCGGCGCCCTCCGGACGCTCGCCGACGAGGCGGAGATCCGTGCCGCCGTCGCCACGCCGCCGCGGGCCACCCGCGCGTGGACCCGCGGCAACCTCGTGGGCCGCCACGGTGACCGCGTGGCCGGCGCCGCGTGGGAGACGCTGCTGCTGCGCGGGGCGGGGGAGCGGGTGCACCGGCTGCACCTGGCCGAGCCGCTGGTCGGCGCCGCCGTGGACCTGCCCGGCTGGTGGGAGGACGCCGCCGCGCCCCGGCCCGACGACGAGGCGCTCGTGGCCACGCTGCCGCCGCTGTTCGGCGCGCGGGCCTGAGGCGAGGGCGGGCGCTCAGCCCGTGACGGCCGCGCGCACGCGGCCCAGCAGGGCGTCCGCCCGCGCGACGAGACGGTCCGCCCGGTCGACGTCGGTGCGCACGATGCCCTCCAGGCCCTCGTCGCGGAGGGGGCCCAGGTTGGTCTCGAGGGTCACCGCGGCGGCGGTGAGGCCGCCCCGGACGCAGCCGAGCGCCGCACCGACGTCGGAGAGCACGTTCGGGTTCGCCGCGTCCAGCACACGCTCGGCCAGGTCCAGCGCACGCTCGGCGACGTCGACGATCCCGCGGGGCGGCTGGACGGCCTCGGCCAGGGCGGCCTGGATCGCGGCCGAGCGCCGGGCCCGGTCCTCCAGGGTGTCGCGGGGCAGCCCGAACGCCTCGGCCACGGCGCCGAAGCCCCGCTCGTCGCCGTCGGCGAGGCCGAGGCACGCCGCGATCAGGCCCTCCGATGCCCGGGCGTCCTCCTCGGCCGCGCTGAACCGGGCCGCCATGGCCAGCAGTCCGGCGCCCTCGGCGACCGCGAGCGCGCCCGTCGCGCCGCCGCCGGGGGTGGGCTCGCCGGAGGCGAGGCGCCCCAGATAGCTCTCGATGCTCTCGTCGCGGATCATGCCCCCACGGTGCCAGACCGGGCCCGACCGTGGCCCGCCCTCAGGCGCGCTCCCAGGAGGCGACCGGCCCCGGGACGATCGTGAACAGCGGGTGCACGTCGGGGACGGGCGTGTCCGACCACCGTTCGAGCCAGGCGGGGCTGCGCGCGGCCAGCTTGGCGCACAGGTGACGCCACTCCAGGTCGCGCTGGCCCGTGGTGGCCGGGATCGGTGCGAGACCGGCGGGCGGGATGCGCACCGCGCCGTCGGGGGCGGGGCACGGCCGGTCGATCCGGGAGTGGTCGAAGCGATAGCCGCGCGCCGTGGCCTCGGCCTCGAGGCCGGAGAGGAACGCACCGATCGCGCCGGACGGGTCCGGGTGCTCCCGGAACCTCAGCAGCTGCGGGTGGTCCCGATACCCGCGCGTGCGGCCGGCCAGGACGGCCTGCGCGAGCAGGGCCTCGCGCCAGGCGCCCGTCAGGCCCTGACGGTCGAGGTGGCGGGGGTGAAGGGTCCACAGGCGCATGCCCCCATCCTGCCAGCGCGGGGCAACCCGGGGGCGTGGGGCTGAAACGTGGCCCGCGCGTGGGGCAGGATGGGTGGACGCGGACGGAGCACACCGACCCGCGTCGACGCACGAGGAGGCCACCATGTCCCAGGAGCAGATCCGCCCACGCCCGTCCGGCGGCGACGACGAGACCGGCGCCGCGGCGGGCCAGGCGCACGTGAAGCCCGCGGCCCAGGACCAGCGCCTGGACAGCCTGCTGGACGAGATCGACTCGGTGCTGGAGTCCAACGCCGAGGAGTTCGTCAAGGGCTTCGTCCAGAAGGGCGGCCAGTGACCGACGCGGACCGCGCCCGCCGGATCTTCGGCCTGGAGACGGAGTACGGCGTCCAGCACTGGAACCCGGAGGGGCGCGCGCTCAGCCCCGAAGAGGTCGTCCGCTACCTCTTCCGGCCCGTCGTCGAGTGGGGGCGGTCCTCGAACGTGTTCGTGGCCAACGGCTCCCGGCTCTATCTCGACGTCGGCTCCCACCCCGAGTACGCGACCGCCGAGTGCTCGACGCTCGACGAGCTCATCGCCTCGGACGGGGCGGGGGACCTGCTGCTGCACGACCTCGTGGTCCAGGCCGAGGAGCGCATGGCCACGGACGGGGTCGGCGGCCGGATCCACCTCTACCGCAACAACGCCGACTCCTCGGGCAGTTCCTACGGCTCCCACGAGAACTACCTGCTGCGCCGGCGCACCGAGTACCGGCGGCTCACCGAGGCGCTCGTCCCGTTCCTCGTCTGCCGGCAGATCCTCGTGGGCGCGGGCCGCGTCGTGCCCGCCGGCACGTGGCCCGAGGGCGAGGGCCCGGCCCACTTCGCGTTCTCCCAGCGCGCCGACTTCGTGCAGGACGGCGTGTCCTCCTCCACCACGCGGTCCCGGCCGATCATCAACACGCGGGACGAGCCGCACGCGGACGCCTCCGAGTACCGGCGCCTCCACGTGATCGTGGGGGACACGAACCTCTCCGAGCACACCCACCTGCTGCGCTTCGGCGCCACCGACCTGCTGCTGCGGATGATCGAGGCGGGCTTCCCGCTCGGGGACCGCGTCGTCGCCCACCCCACCCGTGCGGTGCGGCAGATCTCCCACGACCTCACCGGCACGGCCCGCATCGCGCTCCGGGAGGGGGAGGCCTCCGCGCTCGAGCTGCAGGAGCACTACCTCGAGCGGGCCCGCACCTTCGTCGCCGCGGAGGGCGCCCACCACGACCGGGTGGGGGAGGTCCTCACCCTGTGGGGCGAGGTGCTCGACGCCGTCCGCACCGGTGACCGGTCCCGCATCGAGGACCGCATCGACTGGGCGATCAAGCTGCGCCTGCTGGAGGACTACCGGGCGCGCCACGACCTGGGCTGGGACGCGCCCCGCCTCGCCCAGCTGGACCTGGCCTTCCACGACATCGACCCCGACCGGGGGCTGTTCCGCCTGCTGCTCCGGCGCGGCGCCGTCGCCCGCCTGCTGCCCGAGGACGCCGCCCGGTCCGCCGTCGAGACCGCCCCGCCCACCACCCGGGCCCGCGTGCGCGCGGACTTCGTGGCCCGCGCCCGGGAGCGCGGCCTGGACTACGCCGTCGACTGGACGACCCTGAAGCTCACCGACCATCCGCTGCACGCGATCGTGACGAAGGACCCGTTCGACACGTCGTCGGCCGCCGTCGACCGGCTGTTCGGGCGAATCGCCTGACAGCGCACGCCCAGGACGCGCCGTTAGGGTGACCCGCATGAGTTCGTTCGAGACCCCCCAGCCCCCGACGGCCCGCCGCCGTCGCCGCCTGCTGCCGCTGCTGTCCCTCGGCGCCGCGGGCCTGATGCTGGCCACCGCCTGCGCCACCGGCGACGACGGCGCGGACCAGCCCCACAGCGACACCGCGTCGGCCTCCACGTCGGCCGCCCCCGAGCGGGCGGCCGTCGGCGAGGGCCAGGGGGAGCCGGACGCCCTGACGGGTGTCACCTTCACGGAGGGCGACGGCGGGGCGCCGACGGTCGAGATCGACGGGGAGATCGACACCGACCAGCCCACCACGCGCGTGCTGACCGCCGGCGAGGGGGAGCAGGTGCAGGAGGGCGACGTCCTGAAGATGTCGATCGCCGTCGTCGATCCGGCCAGCGGCGAGGTGGTCGCCGAGAACTTCAGCGGCGAACCGGAGGCCGTGCCCGTGGACGACCAGCTCAAGTCCATGAACCCGGAGATCCACGAGATGCTGGTGGGCAGCGGCGCCGGCACGATCGTCGCCGCGTACAGCCCCGAGTACGACGTCTCCGTCCCGCAGACCGAGAGCGCGTCGCCGAGCGCCTCCCCCTCCACCCAGACGCAGCCCGCCCAGCTGTTCGTCTACAAGATCGACGCCATCCTGCCGAAGCAGGCCGAGGGCGAGGAGGTGACCGAGCGGGACGAGCGCCTGCCCGACGTCACCGTGGACGAGCAGAGCGGTCGGCCGAGCATCGCGAAGCCCGACGGCGAGGCGCCCCAGGAGCTGGTGGTCCAGCCCCTGATCGAGGGCGAGGGCCACGAGGTCGGGGCGGACGACACCGTGACCGTGCAGTACGAGGGCGTGACGTGGTCCGACGGCGAGGTCTTCGACTCGTCCTGGGAGACGGGCCAGGCGATCACGTTCTCCCTCAACCGGGTCATCGAGGGCTGGAAGGAGGGTCTGGCCGGCCAGAAGGTGGGCTCGCGCGTCCTCCTGTCGATCCCGGCCGAGAAGGCCTACGGTGAGCAGGGCAGCCCGCCGGACATCGGCGAGAACGAGCCCCTGCTGTTCGTGGTGGACATCCTGGACGCCCAGGCGTCCGCCACCCCGTCGGCCAACTGACCCCGTCCACGAGAACCCCAGAGGAGAGCACCGTGTCCTTCGGACAGCGCGACTACGACCGCACCAAGCCCGAGATCGACTTCCCGGGCGAGACCCCGCCCACCGAGCTCGTGGTGGAGGACCTGATCGAGGGCTCCGGCCCGGCCGTCGAGGCCGGCTCCCGCGTGCAGGTCCACTACGTGGGCGTGGCCTGGTCCACCGGCGAGGAGTTCGACGCCTCGTGGAACCGCGGCACCCCGCTGCCCCTGACCGTCGGCGTCGGCCAGGTCATCGCCGGCTGGGACCAGGGCCTGCTCGGCATGAAGGTCGGCGGCCGCCGCCGCCTCGAGATCCCGCCGCACCTGGGCTACGGCGCCCGCGGCGCCGGCTCCGCGATCGGGCCGAACGAGACGCTCATCTTCGTCTGCGACCTCGTCTCGGTCGACTGACCCCGGGCCCCGTGACCCGACCCCACCCGCCCCGCGGCGCGCCGGCGACGAGGCCGCCGAGCGCATCATCTCGCTGCTGTGGCTGCTGCTCTCGGCGCCGCACGGCCTCGAGCGTGACCGGATCCGACGGCAGGTCGTCGGCTATGAGGGGCTCACGGACACCGCTTTCGAGAAGCTCTTCCAGCGGGACCGCCGCGTGCTGCGCGCCGTGGGGGTCCCGCTGGAGACCCTCGAACCCGCGGGCTTAGACGAGGGCGAGGCGGGGGTGCGGCACCGCGTCGTCCGCGACGCGCTGCTGCTGCGCGACCTCGACCTGACCGTGGACGAGCGCCGCGCCCTCGTGCGGGCGCGGCGCCTGTGGGGCGACTCGCCGCTGCGCGCCGACGTCGTCCGCGCCGTGGGCCTGCTGTTCCAGCCGGCCACCGACCTCACGGGCGATGACGAGCTGGCCGGGTACCACACCCTCATGCCCCGGGCCGA
Source organism: Micrococcus sp. KRD077 (assembly GCF_017168505.1). NCBI lineage: Bacteria > Bacillati > Actinomycetota > Actinomycetes > Micrococcales > Micrococcaceae > Micrococcus > Micrococcus sp. KRD077. Next base: position 51,757 of record NZ_JABFAZ010000034.1, read on the forward strand.
CCCCCGGCTCGAGGCCCTCACCCAGGCCGTGGCCGACGAGGCCGTGCTGCGCTTCCCCTACCGCGACGCGCGGGGGCGGGCCACCCGGCGCACCGTGCGGGCCTGGTACCTCACCCTCGTGCGCGGCCGCTGGTACCTCACCGGCTGGGACCTCGACCGCGGCGCCGAGCGCAGCTTCCGGCTCACCCGGATGGAGGGGGAGCCGCGCCGCGTCGAGCGGGCGACGGACGCCCCCGGCCGTCCCGAGGACCACGACCACGCCGGCCTCGTGGCGCGCCTGGCCGGGCAGGCCGACGCCGAGCGGGTCCGGGTGTGGCTCGCGCCCGGCCGGGGTCAGGGCGTCCGCGCGGTCGGTGAGCCCGCCGAGCCCCGGGTCGAGGACGGCGCCGCACCGGGGCCCGACTGGGAGCTCTGGGAGGCCCCCGCCGGGCCGCGCGAGGACGGCCTCGCCGCGGAGATCGGCGGCCTGCTGGGCCGGGCCGTGCCCTCCGCCGCGCACCCGGACCTGACCGACCGCGTCCGCGCGGGCCTGGCCGCCGCGGCGGAGGCCCACGCCGGCCCCGCCGACCCGGCCCTGCTCGAGGTCCCGCTCGCCGCGCCCGTCCGACGTCGCGCCCGCGACTCGAGCGAGGACCTCGTGGGCCGCCTGCTGGACATCGTGGGGCTGGCCAACCGGGCCGGTGGGGTGGACCGGGCGGAGCTGCGCGCCCGCCTCGGCATCACCGACGAGCGCCTCGACGCCGACCTCGAGACGCTGCGCTACTGCGGCATGCCCGAGCGGGACTTCCCCGGCTTCCAGTTCGAGGTGGCGGAGGTCGGTGGCCGCGTCCACGTGGAGCGCGCCGCCGACCTGGCCGGTCCCGTGCGGCTGACGCGCCCCGAGGCGCACAGCCTCGTCGCCGCCCTGCAGACGGTCGCGGACCTGCCGGTGCTGGACGAGGCCGACCGCGAGGCCGCTCGCTCCGCCCAGCGCCGGATCCGCGCCGCGGTCCTGGACGCGGGGGCCCCGGATGCGGACGACGCGGACGACGCCGCCCTCCGGGAGGCCGAGGCGCACACCGCCGGCGAGCCCCCGGTCGCCGTCGCCGCCCACTGGGACGTGGCCGTGGACCCCGCGACGGTGCGCACCCTGCTGGCCGCCGTGGCGGAGCGGGCCGTCGTCCATCTGACCTACCGCTCCGTGCATGCCGATGCCCTCACCGAGCGGGACGTGGAGCCGCTGGCCCTCGTGCAGGACGGGGCGCGCCTCTACCTGCAGGCGTGGTGCCGTCGCGCCGAGGACCACCGGGTGTTCCGGGTGGACCGGATCAGCGCGCCCGCACCCACGGGGGAGACGTTCGCGCCCCGGGCTCGGCCCGCGCGCTGGCGGGTCCATCCCGACGACACTGCGGGGGTGCCGGTGCTGCTGCGCTGGGCCCATCCCGTCCGCGACGCGGCCGCCGGCTACCGCCCGGACGCCCAGGCCGACCTGCCCGACGGCGACCGGCTCACCCGGGTGCATCTGACCGACGCCGCCGTGGCGGCCGCGCTGGTCGGACGCCACGGCGGCGCCGTCGAGGTGCTGGCCCCCGCCGACCTCCGGACGTCCGTGGCGGACGCGCTGGGCGATGCCCTCGCGGCCCTGCCGGCGCGGTAGCCTGGACCCCGGAACCCCATCGAAAGGACCCTTCATCATGGCTGGACTCCAGGGCTGGCAGCTCGTCATCATCATCCTGCTCGCGATCCTGCTCTTCGCGGCGCCGAAGCTGCCCGCGATGGCCCGCAACCTCGGCCAGTCGATGCGCATCTTCTCCTCCGAGGTGAAGCAGATGCGCACCGAGGGCAAGGGCACCACGGACGAGCGCTCCGGCGCCGGCTCCACCGCCGCGGACGAGCCGGTCGAGGGCCGCGTCGTCGAGCGTGACGAGACCGACCCGCGCGACCCGCGCTGAGCCGGAAGGACCCCCACCCGATGACCGAGGTCGACGAGGTCGCCCGCCGCACCCGGCGCCGCCGGAAGCGGCGGGACAACCCCACCGGCGAGATGCCGCTGCGCGAGCACCTCACGGAGCTGCGCAACCGACTGCTGAAGTCGGCGCTCGCCGTCGCGGTCGGCATGGTGATCGGCTTCCTCGTCTACCAGCCGGTCATGGCGGAGCTGTTCCGCCCGGTCAAGGAGATCGCCAGCCAGGGACACACGGCGGCCGTCGCCTATGACACGGTGGCCTCGCCGTTCGACCTCATGCTCAAGGTCAGCATGTTCATCGGGCTCATCTTGTCCAGCCCGGTCTGGCTCTACCAGATCTGGGCATTCATCGTGCCGGGACTGAAGAAGACCGAGAAGAAGTACGCCCTGGGCTTCATCGCCGCGGCCGTGCCCCTGTTCGTGTTCGGTATCGCGCTGGGGTGGCTCGTGATGCCGCAGGCCGTCCAGTTCTTCGTGGGCTTCACTCCCGAGGGCGGCGCGAACCTCCCGACGGCGTCGGTGTACATCAGCTTCGTCACGCGTCTCTACCTCGCGTTCGGCGTGGCCATGGTCCTGCCGGTGCTGCTGGTGGGACTGAACATGCTCGGCATCCTGCCGGGCCGCACGATCGTCCACCACTGGCGCATCACCGTCTTCGTGATCATGCTGATCGCCGCGATCGCCGCCCCCGGTGCGGACGCCATCTCCATGTTCTACATGGCGATCCCGCTCGTCGTCCTCTTCGGCGTGGCCATCGTCCTGTGTCTGTGGGGCGACCGGCGTCGCGACCGTCGGCAGGGCCAGCGTGAGATGGACGTCGAGGCGGAGCTCGCCGCAGGCCCGAAGCCGCTCGATCAGATCTGAGCGGCGCCCGCCGCAGCCCTCCCGCCCGGACGCACGAGCACGACGGTGTCCGGACCCGCCAGTAGGGTGGGGCCATGGCCCACCATCCCGCGTCCGCGACCCCGCACGACGAGCCCGAGCTGAGCCCGGCGGAGCGCTACGCCCGTGCCCGGGCGGCCCGGCACCACGCCGGCTCCGAGCTCGGCCGGTTCGCCGCACGCGTGGGCTTCCCCCTCGACGACTTCCAGCGCCGCGCGTGCGCCGAGGTGGAGGACGGCCACGGCGTCCTCGTCGCGGCGCCCACCGGCGCCGGCAAGACGGTGGTCGGCGAGTTCGCCGTCCACCTGGCCCTGGCCCGCGGCACGAAGGCGTTCTACACCACCCCCATCAAGGCCCTCAGCAACCAGAAGCACGCGGACCTCGCCCGCGTGCACGGTGCGGAGAACGTCGGCCTGCTCACGGGGGACACCTCCGTCAACCCGGATGCGCCCGTCGTCGTGATGACCACCGAGGTGCTGCGCAACATGCTGTACGCGCAGTCGGACACCCTCATCGACCTCGGCTTCGTCGTCATGGACGAGGTCCACTACCTCGCCGACCGGTTCCGGGGCCCGGTGTGGGAGGAGGTCATCATCCACCTGCCCGAGCACGTGCAGCTGATCTCCCTGTCCGCCACGGTGTCCAACGCCGAGGAGTTCGGCGCCTGGCTCGACACGGTCCGGGGCGCCACCACCGTGATCGTCTCCGAACACCGGCCGGTGCCGCTGTGGCAGCACGTCATGGCCGGGGGCCGGCTCTACGACCTGTTCGCCGAGGACATCGCCTTCGAGGACGCCGCGGACCGGGACGGGGAGGCCCTGCTCAACCCCGAGCTCAAGCGCCTGGGGGAGGAGACCGAGCGCCGGTTCCAGCGCGCGGACTGGGGACGGCCCGGGCGGCAGCAGCACCGCGACGGGCGCGGGGGCGGCCCGAAGGGCCGGGTCAGGGGCGGCCGACGCACGACTCGCGACGGCGGCCGGGGCCGGAACGGCTCCTCCGCGCTGGACCGGGAGCGGCCGGTCTCCGGTCGGCCGGGCGGTCACGACGGCGGCCAGCGGCGCGGACCGCGGCTGTCCACGTCGCGTCCGGAGATGATCCGGGTCCTCGACCGCGACGGGCTGCTGCCATGCATCACCTTCATCTTCTCGCGGACCGGCTGCGACGCCGCCGTGGAGCAGTGCCTGCGGGCCGGGCTCGACCTCACCACGGCGCGGGAGAAGGCGCTCGTGGCCGAGCGGGTCGAGGAGGCGGCGCGCCTGCTGCCCGTCGAGGACCTGGAGATCCTCGGGTTCTGGGCGTGGCGGGACGGCCTGTCCCGGGGCTTCGCGGCCCACCACGCCGGCATGCTGCCCCCGTTCAAGGAGGCCGTCGAGGACCTGTTCACCGCCGGCGCGCTCAAGGCCGTGTTCGCCACGGAGACCCTCGCCCTCGGCATCAACATGCCGGCCCGCTCCGTGGTGATCGAGAAGCTGGTCAAGTTCAACGGCGAGAACCACGTCGACATCACGCCGGGGGAATACACCCAGCTGACGGGCCGGGCGGGCCGCCGCGGCATCGACGTCGAGGGCCACGCCGTGGTGATGTGGCGTCCCGGGCTGGACCCGGCCGCCGTCGCGCGCCTGGCCTCGCGCCGCACGTACCCGCTGCGCTCCTCGTTCCGGCCCACCTACAACATGTCCGCGAATCTGCTGGCACAGGTCGGCGCGGAGCAGGCGCGGGGCATCCTCGAGTCCTCGTTCGCCCAGTTCCAGGCGGACCGCTCCGTGGTGGGCCTGGCCCGCGAGCTCCGTTCGAAGCAGGCCAGCCTCGAGAAGTACGAGGAGGCCATGCAGTGTCACCTCGGCGACTTCGCCGAGTACCTCACCCTGCGCAAGGAGCTCGCGGCCGCGGAGAAGTCCGGCTCGCAGGGACGCCGTCGAGCCCACCTGGCCGCCGTGAAGGACTCGCTCGCGAACCTCGCGGTCGGGGACGTCGTCGAGCTCGATGCCGGCCGCTCACTCGGCCGGGCCGTCGTCGTGTTCCCCGCCGGCAACCCCCAGAATCCGCGCGTCGGCGTCGTCACGGACAAGGCGCAGCTGCGCCGCATCACGGTGGACGACGTCGCCGGGCCGGTCGAGCCGGTGGCGGGCGCCGCCCTGCCCCAGGTGGTGCAGGTGAAGACGCCCACGCAGCGCAAGGACGTCGCCGCCCTCATGCGCGAGGCCGTGCGCACGGGCCGCCCGCCCGCCGGAGGCCGCCGCACGGCGGGCTTCCGCCTCCGGGAGGACCCGGCCGCACCCCGGGTCGAGGAGCTGCGCCGGGCGCTGCGCCGCCACCCGTGCCACGGCTGCCAGGACCGCGAGGAGCACGCCCGCTGGGGCGACCGCTGGTGGGCCATGCGGCGGGAGGTCTTCGTCCTGCGGGAACGCATCGCGGGCCGCACCAACACCATCGCCCGCACGTTCGACCGCGTGGTCGGTCTGCTGCGCGCCTACGGCTACGTCCAGGAGGACGCGTCCTCGCCCCGTGCGGCGCTCACGGAGCGCGGCGAGGCCCTGCGCCGGATCTACGGCGAGCGGGACCTGTTCACCTCCCTGGTGCTGCAGGATCCGGCCACGGACGGCCTGACGCCGGAGGAGTGGGCCGCCGTCGCCGCGCTGCTCGTGTACCAGGGCAAGGGGGAGACCGAGCCCGGACTGGTCCCGATGCCGACCCCCCGGCTCGCACGCGTCGCAGAGGCCGCCGAGCGCATCGAGGAGCGCCTGCGCACGGACGAGGCCCAGGCACGGCTCGAGCCCACGCCCCGGACGGACCCCGGCCTGGTGGCGCCCATGCATCGCTGGGTGCGGGGGGCCACCCTGCGCCGCACCCTCGAGGGCGCGGACCTCGCCGCGGGCGACTTCGTCCGCTGGGCGCGGCAGGTCATCGACGTGCTGGACCAGCTGGCCAACGTCCCCGGGGACGCCCGTCGCAGCCGTGCCTGCCGCCGGGCCGCGGACCTCGTCTCCCGCGGCGTCGTGGCCACCTCGCTGCCGGCGGCCTCGGCGCCCCGCGCGGACGAGGACTGACACGGGCTAGGGTGGGCGGATTGGACCGCTCGTGACTTCCCCTGACCCCACCGCTTCCACCCCGTCTTCTCCCACCCCGTCCCGGCAGCGCCGGGCCAAGATCGTGGTCTGGGTGCTGCTGGGCCTGGTCGTGGCCGCCGCCCTCATCGGTTACCTTGTGGCCCGCGGGACCGCCACCGCCCAGCAGCAGGACCCCAACCAGTCCACCGCCCAGTCCACCGGGCAGTCGACTGGGTCTGCCGGTCAGTTGGTGCGGGAGAATAGCCGGGTGCTCTCGCAGGCCCCCAATGAGAAGGCCGTGCTGGTGGAGTTCCTGGACTTCGAGTGCGAGGCCTGCGCGGCGGCTTACCCCTTCGTGGAGGACCTGCGCGCCGAGTATGCGGACACCGTGACCTTCGTGCACCGGTACTTCCCGCTGCCGGGCCACCCGAACTCGGTCACCGCGGCCATCGCCGTGGAGGCCGCTGCCCAGCAGGGCGCCTACGAGTCGATGTACCAGAAGATGTTCGAGACCCAGACCGAGTGGAGCCACACCACGGAGGACCGCAGCCCGGTCTTCCGGGCCTACGCCGAAGAGTTGGGCCTGGACATGGCCGCCTACGATGCCGCGGTGGCCGACCCGGCCACCCGGGACCGGGTCGAGCTGGACGTGGCCGACGGCACCGCCCTGGGCGTGGCCGGGACCCCGACCTTCTACCTCGACGGTGAGCCGCTCACCGTGAACAGCCTGGAAGAGTTCACCGCCGCCGTCGAGGCCGCCACCCAGGACTGACCGCCCGGACCATCCGCGGCCACCCGGGCCAGAGCAGAGGACCGAGAGCAAAGGACTTCCCATGACCGACCGGCTCACCGAGCCCACCGCCCCGAGCGCCGCCTCCCCAGTATCGGCAGCCGGCCCGGCGCCGGCCCCGGCGTGGTTCACCGGGCGCCGGGCCTTCGGCCTGGTGCTGCTCGTCACCGGCGCCGTCGGCTGGATCGCCTCGGCGACCCTGGTCCTCGAACGCCTCGCCCTCTACGAGAACCCCGGCCACACCACCAGCTGTGACATCAACCCCTGGGTGTCCTGCGGACGGGTCATGGGCACCTGGCAGTCCGAGCTGTTCGGCTTCCCCAACCCGCTGATCGGCATCGTCGCCTTCGCCGTGGTGATCTCCACCGCGATGGTCGTGCTCTCCGGGGCCCGGCCCGGCCGCGGGTACTGGCTCGGGCTGCAGGCCGGGGTCACCCTCGGGATAGGGTTCGTGGCCTGGCTGTGGTTCCAGGCCCTGTACGAGATCTACATCCTCTGCTTGTACTGCATGATCGTCTGGGCGGCCATGATCCCCCTGTTCCTCCTGCTCACCGCCCGCAACCTCGCCCACGGCGTGATCCCCGCCCCGCCGGGGGTGGTCCGGTTCGCCACCGGCTGGGCCGGGACCCTCATCGCCGTCGCCTACGTCGCCGTCGCCGGCTCGGTCTTCGTCCAGTTCCTCCCCGCCTTCACCGGCTTCTGACCGGTCCTGGGGCGCGACCTCGCCATTATCGACTGAAGGCGCTATCATCGTCGTATGACGATGATTAAGGAGCCGGGGGTGTCCCCGGCGGCGGGCCTGGGCCCGGCGGCGGCGCTGTTCCACGGGTTCTCCGACCCCACCCGGTTGGCGATCCTGCGGCACCTGGCCACCGGGGAGCACAAGGTGCGCGAGCTGACCGAGCACCTCGGGTTGGCCCAGTCCACGGTCAGTGCGCACCTGGCCTGCCTGGCCGGCTGCGGGTTGGTGGCCTCCCGGCCGGTGGGCCGGGCCTCGCTGTACGCCCTGGCCGCCGAGCCCGAGCTGCTTCAGGTGCTGGCCGCCGCCGAGCGGCTGCTGACGGTCACCGGGCACGCGGTCGAGCTCTGCCCACACTCCGGCACCCCGGGCCCCGACGGCCCCGCCGCGGCCTGAGCCCGGTCCCGGAGAAGGAGGACACAGTTAATGGGTGCACACCACCACGCCTCGCCGGCGCACCGCTGGCGGCTGGCGGTCGCTTTCGCCATCACCACGGCGGTGCTGCTGGCCGAGGTGGCCGGGGCGCTGATCACCGGCAGCCTGGCCCTACTGGTGGACGCGGCGCACATGCTCACCGACGCTGGCGGGTTGCTGATGGCTCTGCTGGCCTCCACCCTGATGGCCCGGCCGCCCACGGCCCGGCGCACCTGGGGGTTCCTGCGCGCCGAGGTGTTGGCCGCCCTGGCCCAGGCCGCCATCCTGCTGGCCGTGGGTCTCTACGCCTTCATCGAGGGCCTGCAGCGACTGTTCGCCCCGCCCGAGGTAGCCTCCGGCCCTCTGCTGCTGTTCGGGATCCTCGGCTTGGCCGGTAACCTCGCCTCGCTGGCCGTCCTCGGCTCCGGCCGCGGGGCCAACCTGAACATGCGCGCCGCGTTCCTGGAGGTCCTCAACGATGCGCTGGGCTCGGTGGCCGTGATCGCCAGCGCCCTGGTCATCGCCACCACCGGCTGGGCGCAGGCCGACGCCGTGGCCGGGATGCTCATCGCCGTGTTGATTGTGCCCCGCACCCTGAAGATCCTGGCCGAGGCCGCGCACATCCTGCTCGAATCCACCCCCCGGGACCTGGACCTCGCCGAGGTTCGGGACCACCTTGAAGCGGTGCCGCACGTGGTGTCCGTGCACGACCTGCACGCCTCCCAGATCGCCACCGGGGTCCCCGTGCTCAGCGCCCACGTCGTCGTCGAGGACCACTGCTTCCACGACGGGCACGCCCCCCAGATCCTGGACCAGCTCCAACACTGCGTCGCCGAGCACTTCGACGTGGCGATCGACCACTCCACCTTCCAACTCGAACCCGCCGCCCACGCCCACCACGAACACCCCACCCACCACTGACCCAGTGGGGCTGGTTGAGCAATAGACGCGTCCGCAGGAGGAACCCCCCACCGGACACACCCGCAGCCGACATGGATGAACAGTGGCACGCCACTAGGGACATCCCGCATGACCCGTCCGGTGGTCCGTCCCGCGACGGCACGTCATACGACACGCCCCCGGGTGGGTCACCATCGGCGGCACACAGCTCCGCAGCCCGCGGTGGTCATCGGCGTTGGGCCAGCACCTTCTGTCCGGCTTCGCGCAGTTCCCCGGTGGGTGAGACGTGGCGGTAGAGGGTCTGGCGGGTGATGCCCAGTTCCTTACACAGGGCACCGACGTTGGTGTCCTTGTTCCCCATCGAGGCCATCGCCAGGCGGATCTTGGCCGGGGTCATCTTGTAGGGCCGGCCGCCCTTGCGGCCTCGGGCCCGGGCCGAGGCCAGGCCGGCCTTGGTGCGTTCGGAGATCAGCTCGCGTTCGAACTCGGCCAGGGCGGCGAAGATCCCGAACACCAGCTTGCCGGAGGCGGTCGTGGTGTCAATCGCCGCCCCCTGGCCGGTGAGCACCTTCAGGCCCACGCCCCGCTCGGTGAGCTCGTGCACGATGTTGACCAGGTGGCGCAGGTCCCGGCCGAGTCGGTCCAGCTTCCACACCAGCAGGGTATCCCCGGCCCGCAGCGCTTTCAGGCACGCGGCCAGATGGGGACGGTCATCGCTCTTGCCGGAGGCCTTGTCCTCGTACAGAGCCTCCGGTTCCACGCCGGCTTCGAGCAGGGCGTCGCGTTGCAGGTCGGTGGCCTGGGAGCCGTCAGCCTTAGACACCCGCATGTACCCCACGAGCACCGCCCACCACCCCTGTCATTTATTCGATCGTTTATGTGACACGAGGCCCGCAGAGCGAGATGTTGAGAAATATTGTCACGTAACCGGTCATTTATTCTACGTCTCGCAGACGGTCACGGCGCAGCTATGGTGACAGGTAGTCCGAAGGGATGCCGAGCTCGGTGAAATTGCTCCGGACGCCTTGGATCACTTCGTCGTTGTCGCGGCGGTACATCGTGCAGAAGTTGAAGAGTTGGCGGGCGGTCTCGGGGGTGGTCCGGGCTTCCTCGACGACGGCCTGAAAGTTCTTTTTGATCTCCTGCCAACGGATGGCGGTGGGGTCCGTGGTTTGTTCGGTGCTGCCGGGGTCGCGGGAAATGTCCGGTTGGGGCAGGAACACCTCGGCTTCGCGTCCGGGGCAGGTCATGGCCCGGGTTTCGAACAGGTGTATCGCGGTGGCGGCGGCTTCCAGGGACTGGAGTTGGCGCTGATCGGAGAGTTCCTCGTAGGGGCGCCACGGGCCCTGTCCGGCGCGGACCGGGTGGCCGGTGCGGTCCCACACCTGTCGTGTCAGCCGGCCGGGTGCGCCGCATTCGATGATGGTCGCGCCGAGCTCGTCGAGCAGCGTCCTGAGTAGTCGGAACCAGAGGCCTGCGTGCACCCGGTGTCGGGGAAGGGCGACGGATCCTGTGGTCAGGGCCTGCCAGGTCCGCTGGTCCATGCTCCGGATCGCCGCCCCGACCGGTCGCGGCTCGGGCCTACCCGGCGAGACGTGCCAGAAGTCGTGGTAGCCCACCGGGCCGTTGTGGCGTTCGAGTCGGCAGTGGTGGACGGGGCAGGAGAGCATTAGGGGCACCAGCCACGCCAGTTGGTAGGGGCAGGGAGGGGTGGATTCCATGGTGCAGCGCGGACAGGCCCGGTGTTGCCAGCCGGCATCCGTGGGCAACCAGGCCCGCCAGTCCTCCACGGTACGGTCGCGTCTCCTTCCCCGGGGCAGCAGTACCGCCAGCTGGCGGGTATAGGTGGTGTAGGCCTCCGCCGCTGGCTCGAGTTGGTCCAGCAGCCAGGGGGTCTGCCCGCCGAGAGTCATGGCCCGTATGGTGTCGGTTCCGGTTCTGGTGCGGCCGGCTAGCTGGTTGATGAATTCCTCCGGGGCGGCCACGTCCAGGTCCCCGGGGCGGGAGATGCAGAACCCGGTATCGAGAACGAGGTCCTCGACCTCGGCCCCGTAGCGGTGGGCTATCCGGCGCAGCCAGGAGGTGAGTGCCTCACCGGTGACCGGGGCCGGGTGCACCGGCCACCGAGTGCTCACAGCAGCTCGCGTTCGAAGACCCGGCGGCGTTCGGTCGGCCCGGTGTAGTTAGCCATCGTCAGGGTCCGGTGGTCGATGGCCTCGAGGCCGGACTCGACGGCGGCCACCGCGGCCGCGGTCAGCAGGTGGGCCAGCTCCCCGATGGTGCCCTCGCTGCGGGCCAGCAGGTAGCGGGCCATGTCCTCGGTGTCGATCACCGATGGTTTCCGGAGGGGGAAGGAGGCGGCGAAGCTGGCCAGCAGGGATCTCGCCTGGTCGTCGGCCTCCCAGAGCGGGAGCACGAAGGGTTCGAAGCGGTTCTCCAACTGGTCATCGGAGCGCACCGCCAGGTAGGCCTCGCGGGTGCCGACCCCGACCAGCGGGATGCGCAGTTCGTTGCCCAGAAACCGCAGTAGGTTCAGGAACTCCCGACGGGTGTCCCCGCGACCGGCCAGCACGTTGTGCAGCTCATCAACGACCAGCATCCGCGCCCCGACCTCGCGCAGCAGGGACAAGGCGAGGCGTTCGAGCTCCACCAGACGAGGCCGGGGCCGCAGGGGTGCGCCCAGGACGGACAGGATCGCGGTGTAGAACCGCAAGGGTGATGGTTCCGAGGGCATCTGCACGCACACCACCGGGACCTGCTCCCGGTCCGGTTCGGAGCTGGGCGGGTGCTGCCGGCGGAAGCGCTCGATGATCATCGACTTGCCGTTGTTTGTCGGGCCCACCAGTAGCAGGTTGGGCATGCGCTGCTTCGCCGGCCAGCCGAGCATGGTCTCCAGACGCTCGACGGCCTCGACCGCCTTCGGGTAGCCGATCCAGCGGTCCGCGCGGATCCGCTGGACCCGCTCGGCCGCCGGCAATCGCGCCACCGGCTGCGCGGCCGGGTGCAAGTGGGACAGCTCCAGCGGCTCGTACTCGTTGGCATTCACCATTGCTCGATCTCCCCGAACCGGGCCACCACATCCAAGTCCGTTGGTACGACCGGTGGTTCCGGCACCGGGGGCGTCGGCCTCGTAGTGGTCGTCCCGGTCTGGGTGCGGCGTTGCCTCTCGCGGCGGGTGCGCTTGGTGGTCTTCTGGGCGGTCTCGGAGATGGTGCGCATCTGCTCGATCATCCGGAACAGGCCCGACTCGTCGACTTCGGTGGCCCCACGCTCGCGCAGCCGGGCCAGAGCCTGCCGGTGCTCCCACACGCTGACCGCCGGGTTCGACAACGCCCGATACGGGACCTCGATGTACGCGGTGCCCTCGGGGTCCAGCACCCAGATGCGGCTGATATCGCGCGGATCCCGCCGGATGAGGAACCGCTCCAGGGCCTCGCGGCGTGCGATCCACGGCTTGAGCGCATTGGCGAAATAGTGGACATGGTCCAGAACAAACCCGGTGCGCGTGAGCTTGCGGCGGAACACGGGCAGAAAGTCCACTAAGAACGCCGTTGGGTTGGCCGTCGTCATCGGGGTACTGGTCGCTGCGACCGACTCGACCCACCGTCCGGCCGGGGTCTGGCCCAGCGTGGAGTGCACCGTGTCGTGGTAGGTCGCCACAGCCAACACCAGCCACCGCTCCAACTCGGCAATCGTCAGTGCGGCCATCTTCTCGGCGTCGTACGCTCCACGCTCGACTGGGTTCGAAAACGTGGTCCCCGGCAGCTCGTGGATCTGTCGCATGGCCGTGCCGATGACCCGCTCGACGATCCCGCCGTAATGCGGCCGGCCCAGCGGGCGGTAGTCGAGGCTGATACCGTGCTGGTCGCACCCGCGGGTGAGCGCTTCGCTCTTGAACTCCCGAGCATTGTCCACATACAGGGCCTTCGGCTTGCCACTCATCGGCCAGGCCGCGTCGATTCCGAGCCGCTCCAGCCAGGGCCGCTTGTCACCGGCCGCATGGGCCAGGCACAACCCCACCGACACCGCCGAGGGCGGCTCCAAGGTCACCACCATTCCAACCAGACACCGACTGCACACGTCGATGGCCACCGTCAGATACGGCCGTCCGATCGGCTGACGGTCACGGTCATCGACCACGATCAGATCCATGACCGTGTGATCGATCTGCACCTGGTCCAGGATCGACTCGACTACCGGAACCTCGTCCCCGGCCGATTGCAACGGCCGGACGCTCTCGGCCCCCTCGCGCCGCCGGCCCACCTCGACCGGATTCATCCGAGCGATCCGCGCGGCCACCGTGTTCCGTGCCGGAGCCGGCAGCCCCTGCACGGCGCAGGCCCGCGTGATCTCCCGATGCAGGGAGGCAATGCTGCGCTTCTGCCGGGTCAAGTACCGCTGGCACACCAGCTCACGGATGATCTGCTCCACTGGCTCCGTCAGCCGGCCCCCACCCTTGCCACCATCCGATCGCCGGGGGACAAGATCAGTGACCAGGCCCGAGCCCCGCCGGTACCGCTCCAGCAGCACGTACACCCGGCGCCGGGAGATCCCCAGCTCCATCGCGGCTTCGTCGACGGCAGCCAGTCCCACTGGATCGTGCTCGGCCAGGCGACCGATCACCCCGGCCCGCAACCGGGCCTGCTCCCACTCACGCTCGGGCACCGCAAGCACGCCCGGAGTTGAGTCCCTGATAGTGGTGTAACCCTCCCCGGTCACCGACACCGTCCCCTGCACGGACGCGGTCACCGTGGGAGCCTTCGAGCGAACCTTCCAGAGCACTCTCGAAAGGGACATCACCACGATG
>NZ_JABFAZ010000035.1:0-964 GCF_017168505.1 Micrococcus sp. KRD077
GGGTGGGCCAGCGCTCCAGCCACTCCCGCCAGCGGGGCAGCACCCGCACGACCGGGGTCTGCTGGAGCATGATCTCCGAGACGAGCACGCCCCACGGGGAGCAGTCCGGGCTGCGCCAGGGCAGGTCCCGGGCGTGGACGGCGAACCAGCCCAGCATCGCGTCGTGCAGGTGCGGCACGTCCACCGTGGGCGGGACGAGGGGGGCGGGCGCGGGCATGGCGTCCACTGTAGGGTGCGCCGCCGCCTACCCTGGATCGCATGCCGTCTCGTCCGACTTCCCCCGGGTCGAAGCCGTCCCCCGCCGTCTACCGCCGCCGGCGGCTCGTGGCCGCCCTGCTCGCCCTCGTGCTCCTGCTCCTGGTGGGGTGGGCCGTCGTGGCGCTCGTCCGAGCCGGGATCGGCGCCTTCTCCTCCGAGGACGCCGACCCCTCCGCCGCCCCGACGCCGGTGCACTCCCCGTCGCCCGCCCCGGCCACGGACGCCGAGTCCAGTTCCGCCTCGCCTACCGTGGCCCTCGAGGACGCCGCCGAGTGCCAGCCCTCGGATCTGCGGATCGCCGCCTCCGCGGACCGGTCCGAGTACCAGCGGGGCGAGGAGGCCGAGCTGCGCCTGGGCATCACGAACCTCTCCTCGACCCCGTGCCGCACGGATGTGGGCACGGCCCGGCAGGAGTTCACGATCCGCACGGCCGAGGGCGACGACGTCTTCTCCACCCGCATCTGCCAGGCGGACCCCGCGGAGGCCCAGCGGGTGCTGTACCCGCACGAGGAGCTCACCGCCGTGTACCGCTGGTCCGGCCGCGCCTCGAGCCAGGACTGCGGCCGCCTCGGCGCTCTCGCGGAGCCCGGGCCCCATCTGCTGACGGTCAGCCTCGGCGACGTCACCTCCCGCCCCGTCGCGCTGAAGATCCTCGAGGAGCTCGCCCCGGGGGCCCAGGACAGCAGCTCCTCGGCCGCCCCCTCCT
>NZ_JABFAZ010000035.1:1064-27031 GCF_017168505.1 Micrococcus sp. KRD077
CCCCCTCCTCGGCCACCCCCTCCTCGAGCGGCAGCGCCTCCCCGTCGGGGTCCGCCTCCGACCCGGCGTCGGCCTCGACCACCGACCCGTCGCCGTCATCGTCCCGCTGAGCCGGCCGCGCCGTCAGCGGCCGGGGCCGGCCTCCGGATGCGCGGCCGGGCCGCCGCCGGTCCACGTGGGGATCGTGGCGAGGGCCTCGCCGATCGAGCCGACCTCCGCCACCGTGAAGCCCGCGGGGACGTCCCCGAGCGGCTCGGGGGAGCGGGGGACCAGGGCGCGGGTGAAGCCCAGGCGGGCGGCCTCGCGCACCCGTCGCCCGATGCCGGGCACGGGGCGCACCTCCCCGGCCAGCCCGAGCTCACCGACGGCGATCATCCCCTGCGGGACGGGGGCCGAGAGCTTCGCCGAGGCCACGGCGACGGCCACGGCCAGGTCCGAGGCGGGCTCCGAGAGTCGCACGCCGCCCACGGTGGCCACGTAGCAGTCGTCCTGGGCGAGGGCGAAACGGGCCCGGCGCTGGAGCACGGCCAGGAGCATGTTCACGCGCGCCGCGTCCACGCCGGAGACGGTGCGGCGCGGGCTGCCGCCGGCGGACGGGGTGAGCAGGGACTGCACCTCGGCCACGAGCGGGCGCCGGCCCTCGAGCGTCACCGTCACGCACGTGCCCTCGACCGGCTCCGAGACGCCCGAGAGGAACAGACCGGAGGGGTCGTCCAGGGACTCGATGCCGTCCTCCCGCAGGTCGAAGCAGCCGACCTCGTCCGTGGGCCCGAAGCGGTTCTTCACCGCACGCACCAGGCGCAGCCGTGAGTGGCGGTCCCCCTCGAACTGGCAGACCACGTCCACGAGGTGCTCGAGCAGCCGCGGGCCGGCGATGGTCCCGTCCTTCGTCACGTGGCCCACCAGGACCGTGGTGATCCCCTTCTCCTTGGCCGTGCGGATGAGGCTGGCCGCCACCTCGCGCACCTGGCTGACGCCCCCGGCGATCCCGTCCACCTCGGTGGACTGCAGGGTCTGCACGGAGTCCACGATCACCAGCTCCGGGTCCGTCCGCTCGATCTGCCCCAGTGCCCGGCCCAGGTCCGTCTCCGCCGTCAGACGCAGGGTGTCCGCGATCGCCCCGATCCGGTCTGCGCGGGAGCGCACCTGCGCCGCCGACTCCTCGCCCGTCAGGTACAGCACCGAGCGCGGACCGCCGCCGCCCGCGCCGCGCGCCGTCTGGGCGGCCACGTCCAACAGCAGCGTGGACTTGCCGATGCCCGGCTCGCCGGCCAGCAGGATCACCGCGCCCGGCACGAGGCCGCCGCCGAGCACGCGGTCCAGCTCACGCACCCCCGTGGAGCGGAACGAGGCCAGCGTGGCGTCCACGTCCGCGATGCGCGGCGCGACCTCCGCGACCGTGGCCGCGCGCGTGCGACCGGTGGTCGACGTCAGCCCGATCTCCTCGACCGTGCCCCACGACTGGCACTCCCCGCAGCGGCCGACCCACTTCACGGTGGTCCAGCCGCACTCGGTGCAGCGGTATCCGGGGGCACGCTTCGGGGCGGTCTTGGTGGCCATGCGCCCACTCTAGGAGCCGAGGCGGACGCGTTAGCCGGCACCGCGCGCGGTCCGACGTCGGCCGCCGGGGCCGTGCGCCGCCGTCGGGCTCAGACGCGGGGCAGGTAGCCGCGCGCCTCGTCGTGCTCGGCGCCCGTGGCCTCGATGAGGTCCACCATCATGGGCCGCAGCAGCATCACGAGCGCCTCGCCGTGCACGGACCCGCCGCCCAGCTGGTGCGGGTCCAGCGCGGACGCGGACGCCCCCAGGGCGTCCCGCGCCACGGACAGCGAGCGATGGCGGCCCTCGGCCTGCGGCTCCACGAGGGAGCGGTGCAGGATCTCGACGGCGTCCGCGGCGTCGTCGAACCAGGCGGCCAGGCGCTCGCGGTCGTCGTCGTCGAACACACCCTCGTCCAGGACCGAGACCACCCGCCGGGCCACGATCCGCAGGGAGCGCACCGCCAGGTCCGAGCGGTCCGCCGCGTTCACCGCGTCCTCCACGAAGGAGCGCGAGGAGCGGTGCAGCGGGTTGAACACGGTCTGCTCATGCGTGACGCGCAGCTCCTTGCGCAGCGCCTCCAGCGTGGTGTGCGTGCCGCGGCTGGCCACGAGCGCCATCCAGGCGGTGCGGGAGTCGTTCTCCCGCAGGGCCCGGGAGAGGTCGCGCAGCACCGTGGCGATCGAGTCGTAGAGTCCACCCAGCTGACGCACCGCGGGACGGCGCACGTCCTGGGGCGAGAGGAACGTGACGAGCAGGGCCAGGACGCCGCCCACGATCGCGTCCTGGCTGCGGACGAACGGCCCTCCCGTGCCGGTGGGCAGGAGGACCACGAGGACGGACTGCAGGGACATCTGCATCGTGAATGTGGCGCCGGAGTCCAGGAACCGGGCCACCATCACGGACACGAACAGGACCACCGAGGCCTGCCACAGGCCGCGGCCGAGCCCGACCATGAGCAGGTCCCCGATCAGGATGCCGACGGTGCAGCCGACGGCGACCTCGGCCACCTTGCGCAGCTTCGGCTCCCGTTGGAAGCCGAGGGCGATCAGTAGGGCGGTGGAGGCGAACAGGGGCTGCTGGTGGCCCAGGACGGCCTCCGCGAACCAGTAGGCGCCCACCGCGCAGACAGCGACGAGGGCGGCCTGGCCCACGGAGGAGCGGACGCGGGACCAGCCCGCACGGGCGCGCCGACGCAGGAAGCGGCCGAGACGTTCCCCGCGGGTCTGGGGGTCGACCATCGGCACCGTGCCCGTGGCGGTGGCGAAGCGGTCCGTCATGCGGCCAGCCTAGTCCGACGCCGCGGTGCCCCCGCCGTGCGAGGCTCAACCAAGCATTGTGGCCCACGGCACAGATCATTCCTGCGAATGCCGCTCCCGTTCACCATCTGTTCACCCCGGCCGAGCACTCGATTCACCTCTGGACCGTACGGTCGGGTGCGGTGCAGAACCGGGCCAGCCGGACGCTCTGCCCTCACCGTCGTCATCCGATTGAAAGAGGCTCTTCGTGAAGGCTCTCCGCTTCGGCCGCTCCGCCGCCCTCCTGTCCGTGGCCGCCATCGCCCTGACCGCCTGCTCCTCCGCGGACAGCGGCAACGGCGGCTCCGATGCCTCCGGCTCCGCCGGCGGCGAGCAGGGCACCACCTCCGAGGTCCAGGGCAACCTGGTCGGCGCCGGCGCCTCCTCGCAGGAGGCGGCCATGACCGCCTGGACCCAGGGTGTCACCGAGACCGCTCCGAACCTGACCGTGCAGTACTCCCCGGACGGCTCCGGTGCCGGTCGTGAGAAGTTCCTCGCCGGTGCCACCTCCTTCGCCGGCTCCGACGCCGCCCTCAAGGAGGAGGAGGCTGAGTCCGCCAAGGAGAACTGCGGCGACGAGGGCGCGTTCCACGTGCCGGCCTACATCTCCCCGATCGCCGTGGCCTACAACCTGCCGGGCGTCGATGACGTCAAGATGGACGCCGAGACCATCGCCAAGGTGTTCTCCGGCGAGATCAAGAACTGGAACGACGAGGCCATCGCCGCGCAGAACGAGGGCGTCGAGCTGCCCGACACCCCGATCACCGTCGTGCACCGTTCCGACGACTCGGGCACCACCGAGAACTTCACCGCCTACCTCACCGAGGCCGCCGGCGATGCCTGGTCCTACGACGAGGTCGAGACCTGGCCGTCCGACATCACCGCCGAGTCCGCCCAGGGCACCAAGGGTGTCGTGGGCCTGGCCTCCCAGACCGAAGGCGCCATCACCTACGCCGACGCCTCCGCCGTGGGCGAGCTGGGCACCGTGTCCGTGAAGGTCGGCGAGGAGTACGTGAAGTACTCCGCCGAGGCCGCGGCCGCGACCGTCGAGAAGTCCGAGGCCAAGGAGGACGGCTCGATCGAGCTCGACCGCGCCACCGACGAGTCCGGCGTGTACCCCGTCGTGCTGGTCTCCTACCACATCTACTGCAACCAGTACGAGTCGCAGGAGACCGTGGACCAGGTCAAGGCCTTCGCCGAGTACGTCGTGTCCGAGGACGGTCAGAAGACCGCCGAGGAGTCCGCGGGCAACGCCCCGATCTCCGAGGACACCCGCAAGAAGGCCATGGAGCGCATCGAGGCCATCTCGGTCAAGGGCTGATGTCGCTTCTTGTCGGCTGACCCACCGCCGCTTCGGCCGCCGGGCCCCACGGGCCCGGCGGCTGAAGCCGCGTCAGGGCACTCGTTCGTCGCGGCCCGTCCATCACCACGCACGTCGATCTGAGGGAAGGCACCGTGTCCTCAACCACCAACGAGGCGGCACCGAAGCCGTCCAGCCTGCGCGGCCCCCGCCGCGGAGCCGCCGGAGACAAGCTCCTCTCCGGCGGGGCCCTGGCGGCCGCCGTCCTGATCCTGCTCGTGCTCGCCTTCGTGGCGGTCTTCCTCCTGACGGAGGCATGGCCTGCCCTGCAGCCGGGCGCGGAGCTCGTGTCTGCGGACTCCTTCTTCCAGTACGTGTGGCCGCTCATGGCCGGCACCGTGATGGTGTCGATCATCGCTCTGCTCATCGCCACCCCGGTCGCGATCGGTGTCGCCCTGTTCATCTCGCACTATGCGCCCCCGCGCATCGCGCAGTCGGTGGGCTTCGTGATCGATCTGCTGGCCGCGATCCCCTCCGTGGTCTACGGCGTGTGGGGCTGGCTGACGCTCGCTCCGCTGATGGTGCCGATCTACGGCTGGCTCAACGAGAACCTGGGCTTCATCCCGTTCTTCGGCGGCTCGGCCACCACCACGGGCCGCACCCTGCTGACCTCGGGCGTCGTGCTGGCCGTGATGGTCCTGCCGATCATCACCGCGCTCTGCCGTGAGATCTTCACCCAGACCCCGAAGCTCCACGAGGAGGCCGCGCTCGGCCTCGGCGCCACGCGCTGGGAGATGATCAAGATGACCGTGTTCCCGTTCGCCCGGGCCGGCATCATCTCCTCGATCATGCTCGGCCTCGGCCGCGCGCTCGGCGAGACCATGGCGGTCACCATGGTGCTCTCCGGCGGCGTCTTCTCCTGGTCGCTCGTGGAGTCCGGCAGGAACCAGACGATCCCGTCGGAGATCGCGCTCAACTTCCCCGAGGCGTTCAACATGCGCCTGCACGAGCTGATCGCTGCCGGTCTCATGCTCTTCATCATCACCCTGGCGGTGAACATGATCGCCCGCGCGATCGTGAACAAGCACAAGGAATTCTCGGGAGCCAACTGACATGAGCACTGTCTCGACTTCTCCCCGGGCCACCGAGGACAGCGTGACGCCGCGGCGTCACTCCCTGACCGAGGGTCAGAAGCCCGGCTGGACCTGGATGGCCGTCGCAGCTGCCGCGGCCGTCGTCGCCGCCGGCCTGACCGTGCTGCTCAGCGGCGCCTTCAACGTCGTCGGTTTCGTGATCATCGCCGCCATCCTCTACATCGCGGGGCTCTACGTGGCCACCCGCGTGATGGAGAACCGGCGCCGCGCCGCAGACGGCCTGTGCCGCAACCTCGTGTGGCTGGCGTTCCTCGTGGCCCTGGTGCCGCTGGTCTCCGTGCTGTGGTCGGTCCTCTCCGCCGGTCTGCCGACCCTGATCGCCAACCCGCAGATCATGGCGTACGACATGAAGGGCATCACCGGCATCGACGACTCGGCGTGGGTGGAGGACGGCAAGCCCGCCGGCGGGCTCGCGGGCGGTTTCGGCCACGCCCTGATCGGCACCGTCGTGATCACGATCATCGCGACCCTGATCTCCGTGCCGATCGGCATGCTCACCTCCATCTACCTGGTGGAGTACAGCCGCGGCGGCTGGTTCTCCCGCGCCATCGTGTTCTTCGTGGACGTCATGACCGGCATCCCCTCGATCGTGGCCGGCCTCTTCGCCTACGCCGCGATCACGTGGGTCCTGACCCTGGTCACCGGCAGCAAGTCCACCGCACTGCAGTCCGTGCAGATGGGTCTCACGGCCGCGATCGCGCTCTCGGTGCTCATGATCCCCGTGGTCGTGCGATCCACGGAGGAGATGCTCCGTGTGGTGCCCAACGAGCTGCGCGAGGGCGCCTACGCCCTCGGCGTGCGCAAGTGGCAGACCATCGCCAAGGTGGTCCTGCCCACCGCGATCTCCGGCATCGCCTCCGGCGTCACCCTGGCCATCGCCCGCGTGGCGGGCGAGACCGCGCCGATCCTCGTGACGGCCGGCTTCGCCACCAGCATCAACTGGAACCCGTTCGACAACTGGATGACCGCGCTGCCGGTGTACATCTACCGCCAGCTGGTCGCCCCGACCTCGCCTACGGCGGCGGACCCCTCGACCGCCCGCGCCTGGGCAGCCGCCCTGCTGCTCGTCACCATCGTCATGCTGCTCAACCTGGCGGCACGGTTCATCGCCAAGGCGTTCGCCCCCAAGAAGGGCCGGTGAGGCCCGGCCGCCCGGAATCCCCCGGGCGGCCGGCCCCGACCCCGTCGCACCCCCCCCAGAGACTTCCACGAAGGAACAGAACCACTCATGTCCAAGCGCATCCAGGCCATCGACGTCGATGTCTTCTACGGCAAGTTCAAGGCCGTCGAGGGCGTCAACATCGACATCGCCCCCCGCTCCGTCACTGCCTTCATCGGCCCCTCCGGCTGCGGCAAGACCACCTTCCTGCGCAGCATCAACCGCATGCACGAGGTGCTCCCCGGCGCCACCGTGGACGGCCAGCTCCTGCTCGACGGCGAGGACATCTACGGGCCCGGTGTGGACCCGGTCCGCGTCCGTTCCCAGATCGGCATGGTCTTCCAGCGCCCGAACCCGTTCCCCACGATGTCCATCCGCGACAACGTGCTGGCCGGCTACAAGCTCAACGGCACCCGCCTGAACAAGTCCCGTGCGGACGAGCTCGTGGAGAAGTCCCTGCGCGGCGCCAACCTGTGGAACGAGGTCAAGGACCGCCTCGACAAGCCCGGCTCCGGCCTCTCCGGCGGTCAGCAGCAGCGTCTGTGCATCGCCCGCTCCATCGCGGTGCAGCCCGACGTGATCCTCATGGACGAGCCCTGCTCCGCGCTCGACCCGATCTCCACCCTCGCCGTCGAGGACCTGATCAACGAGCTCAAGGAGGAGTACACGGTCATCATCGTCACGCACAACATGCAGCAGGCCGCGCGCGTGGCGGACAAGACCGCGTTCTTCAACATCCAGGGCGTCGGCAAGCCCGGCAAACTGATCGAGTACGACGACACCAACGTCATCTTCAACAACCCCTCGAGCCAGCAGACCGAGGACTACGTCTCCGGCCGTTTCGGCTGAGCCGCCCCGCGCTCCGTCCCCGACCCCGTCCGGCCGCACGCCGGGCGGGGTCGCGGCGTCTGCGGGGCCGGGCGTCGTCGTCGGGCGCGGCCTCAGGCCAGCGGGAGGAGGGCCAGCGTGCCGAGGAGGCCGAGGAGGGCGCAGGCCACCGGCGTGAGCAGCCACCAGCCGACCACGCGCAGCACGGTGGGCCAGCGCACGGACGCGTAGGTCTGCGTCTGGCCGGCGCCCACGATGGCCGCCGTCGCCGTGTGGGTGGAGGACAGGGGCAGGTGGAACACCAGGGATCCGACGAACAGCAGGCCCGCGGGGATGACGGCGGCCACGGACGCCCGCAGGGGGTCGAGGCGCACGAGACGCTCGGTGAGGGTCCAGGCGATCCGCCAGGCGCCGCCCAGCGTGCCGAGCCCGACCGCGAGGGCGAACAGGAACGCGCCCCCCACGAACTCGGCCGTCAGGGCGTCCGGCGCCAGGACGGACCCGGACCCCACCAGCACGGCGGCCCACAGCACCCCCATGCGCTGACCGGCCTGCAGGCCGTGGCCCATGGCCATGGCGCTGGCGGAGATGCCCAACGCGACGCGGGCCCGGTGCTGGACGTTGACCGTGGTGCCGCGGGTGGCGAGCCGCGTGGCGGGCGCGGTGAGCAGGCGGGCGAGCGCCCACGCGATCAGGGGCGAGAGCAGCAGGCTGAGCAGCACCTCGGCGCGGACGAGGTCGAAGATGGTGTGGGCGACGTCGATGTGCAGGCTCAGGCGCACGGCGAGGTGGCTGCCCGCCAGCGCGGAGATCAGCGCGTGCGTGCTGGAGCCGGGCAGGCGCCGCCACCACAGCAGCAGACCCCACACGAGGGTCACCGCGCAGGACACGCCCACGGCCAGGGGGCCGATCTCGCTGCGCACCGCGGGCGAGGTGAAGTAGTGCACGCTCAGCGTGATGAGCCCGATGCCCAGCAGCGCGCCCACGGTGTTGACCGCTCCGGTCAGGAGGAGGGCCCCGCGCGGTGTCAGCGCCCGGTACCGGACAGGCAGCGCCGCGGCGTTGGGGGCGTCGCGGAACCCCATCAGCGCGCCGACGGCGCACAGCAGCACGAGGACGACGGCGAGCCCCGCGGTCACGGCGCCTCCACCGGCTCAGGACTCACGGACGAGCACCATGCCCAGGTCCATGTTCACGCGGGAGAGGGCCTCGAGCGCCGCGTGCAGCGCCCAGGCGACCTCGCGCTGGCGGTTGTAGTCGCGCTGCAGCAGGTCCATGCCGAGGTCGGCGAGCCACTCGACCATGATCCGCTCCGTGCGGCGGGAGGCGCGCAGCAGCTGCATCCACGTGGCCTCCAGGGCGTCGAGGTCGCGTATCTCGGCGGCGCCGCGGGCGAGCAGCTCGGCCTGCCGCCCCACGGTCTCCAGGACGTCGAGGGCGTGCGTCGGCAGCTCCTCGAGGTCGGCCCGCTGGATCAGCACGCCCGCCGACACGACGCGCCGGGTGGTCGCGTGCACGCCGCTGGCCAGCCGGTAGAGGTCCTGACGGGGCAGCGGAGTCACGTAGGCGCTGCGCAGCGCGGTGAGGAAGGCCATGAGGGTGGCGCTCGAGGACGAGTCGAGCTCCTCGAGCTCACGGGCGGCACGGTCCGCCTCGGGTCCGCGCGTCCCTGCGACCTGGGCCACCAGATGCACGGACCGGTGCAGGGCCTCGGCGAGGTCCGCCATGTGGCGCAGCGCCGGGGTGTCGCGCGTGACGAGCCAGGGCATGCGGGGGGACATGGGCAACGGTCGCTCTCTCGTCGACGGGTGGCGAAGGGGTCGACGACGACGCCGGACCGGGAACGCCTCTCGGCGGAAGGCCGCTCGCAGCGGCTATGCGTTGGAGCCCGGGGTTACCAGCGGCCCGGCGCCGTCCCCATCAGTCTAGCGATCCGTCCCGAAACGCTCGACCCGCCGCCTCCAGGGCGTCGGCGGTGCTGACCAGGCGCGCGGCCCGGCGGGTGAGGGCGGCGGCGCGGTCCGGGGCGGCGGCCTCGGAGCCCTCGGCGTGCTCGACCTGGCCCAGAGCCACGACGCGGGCATAGGCCGCGGCGCGCTCGAACGCGACGTCGATCTCGGAGCGGTAGGCGCCCGTGAGGATCGTGTCCGTGAGGCGGCGCAGCTCGGCCGGCCCCGGCGGCTCGACGGCGCCCGCCACGACGCGCGAGGCGTAGGCGGCATGCCCGGCGCGGTACCAGGCGGCCCAGCGCTCGCCGTCGCGGGTCGTCGCCTCCTGGAGCGCGTACAGGCGCCACAGGGCGCCGGCGAGCGAGACGGGCGGGGCGTCCGCCCACAGCTCGGCGAGCGTCTCGACGCCCAGCTCGCGGACCAGCCCGACCAGCCGCTCGACGACGGCCGGGTCCTCCTCCGCGCGGCCGCCGGCCACGAGGGCGTGGGCCAGGCGCGAGGCCGCCGCGGCCACTTCCTGCGGGTCTTCGCCGCCGGCGAAGTGCGTGAGCTCCTGCGGCTCCGAGAGGCGGGGCCGGTGGGGGCGCAGCACGCCCGAGGCGCTCGAGCTGGCGCCGCGGCCGGCGGGCAGGCGGTGACGTGCCATGGGCGGGCTCCCTTCGAGGGCGCATCGGGGTGGGGATGTGGTCGCCGGAGGCGGCGGCCCCGTCCACGGTAGTGCCCCGGACGCCTGGGCTACCATCGGAGGGCACCCGCGAGGGTCGCCGTCGTCGGCCGCACGCCGTCGTCGTCGGCCGCGGGTGGGGGCCTTTAGCTCAGCTGGCAGAGCATCGGACTTTTAATCCGCCGGTCGCGGGTTCGATCCCCGCAGGGCCCACCGGAAAGGGGCCCCTGACCAGGCATGACGCCCGGTCAGGGGCCTCTCCCTAGGATGGAGCCATGAGCCCCACGCCCGCACTAGTCACCGAGACGATCAGTTCCGGCCACAGCGTGGTGTGGTCGCGCCCGCCGGCGGAGCGCGCGGGCACGGACCTGGTGCTCGTGTTCCACGGCTACGGCTCCAACGAGGTCCGCGCGGCGCGCCGCCACTTCCCGATGCTCCCGGAGCGGTGCACCGGTCTGGCGGTGCGCGGCGGCTTCGAAATCGACGAGACGGCCTCCGAGGGCCCGGGCGACCCCGGCGCGCACGGCTGGTTCCTGCTCGACCTGTTGCTGCAGTCCGACTTCGCTCAGGTGCTCGCCGCCGCCCACCGCGTGTTCGACGTGCTCTCCGCCGAGGAGGTCGTGGCGGCCGGCTTCCGCACGGTCTCGGTGCTCGGCTTCTCCCAGGGCATGGCCATGGCGACGACGGTCCTGCGTCTGCGTCCCGAGGCGTTCGCCTGCGGTGTGGGCCTGAGCGGCTTCGCCGTCGACAACGAGCTGCTGGCCATGCTCGACTCCCCGGCCGAGGGACCGGGCCCGCGCCCGTTCTTCTGGGGCCGGGACGCCGAGGATCCCGTGATCCATCCGGACGCCGTCGCCCACACCCGCGCGTGGGCCGAGGAGCACACCCGCCTGACCGTGCGCACCTACCCCGGGATCCTGCACGGGACCGGCCCCGACGAGGTCCGTGACGTGCGCATCTTCCTCGAGCACTCCCTGCGCGCGGCGACGCCCGGGTCCTGACCGCGGGGGTCGCGCGCCGATACTGTGGCGCGCATGGCAAAGAACTCGACGATCGGCCGGTACGCGTCCGGGAAGGTGAAGGACTTCGGGCTGAAGTCGGCACTCGATGAGAACGGCGAGCCCACGGAGGGCTTCGAGAAGGCCCTCTCCACGGTGTTGGCGGTCCAGCGCCCCCTGGTCCTGAAGAACATCCAGCGCATGGCGGCGAAGCACCCGGGGGAGAGCCCGGAGCGTCTCGCCGAGCGGCTCGGGCAGCAGTACCTGACCACCGTCACGGGGGCCGGTGCCGCCGTGGGCGGCACCGCGATCGTCCCGGGCATCGGCACCGTGGCCGCGCTCGGCCTGTCCGGTGTCGCGGTCGCCGGCTTCATGGAGGCCACCGCCCTCTACGCGCAGTCCCTCGCCGAGCTGCACGGCATCACCACGCAGGACCCGCAGCGCGCCCAGGCCCTCGTCATGGGCCTCATGCTCGGCGACGACGCCAAGGAGCTGCTCCGCGAGGCCGCCGCCAAGGCCGGCCGTCCCTACGACCCGCAGTCCAGCCTCAACGCGCTCGCGGGCACCGCATCGGGCACCGGCATCAGCGCGTTCGTGGTGGATCGCCTCAAGAGGACGTTCATGCGCAAGATGCGCCTGCGGCAGGGTGCCGGCTTCGTGGGCCGCGCCGTGCCGTTCGGCGTGGGCGCCGTGATCGGCGGCGTGGGCAACCGCGCCATGGGCAAGGCCGTGATGGAGAACGCCGCGGAGCTCTTCAGCCCCCTGCCGATGGTGATCCCCGGCGAGATCCGCGAGGGCGCCGCACAGGGGCGCGCCGATGGCACCAAGGACGACGGCGGCGTCTTCGGTGCGATCCGTCGCGCCCTGCCCGGCGGCAAGGACGAGAAGGACAAGCCCGCCGCCTGACGGCCCCGCCCCCGCATCCTTCGGCTCCGCCCCCGCGCTTTCGAACGTGAGATAGGCCCTATCTCACGTTCGAAAGCGCCCATTCGCCCCATTTCACGTTCGAAAGTGCGGGGTAGGGGCGGCGGCTCAGAGGAACAGCGTGGCCACCCCGTGGATCGCCAGGCCCGCGAGCGCGCCGACGATCGAGCCGTTGATGCGGATGAACTGCAGGTCCTTGCCCACGAACAGCTCGAGGGTGCGCGCGGTCTGCTCGCCGTCCCAGCGGGCGACCGTCTCCTCGATCACCCCGGTGAGCGCCGGGCCGTAGGAGCTCAGCGCATACGCCGCGGCGCGGCGGGCGTGGCCGTCCACGCGGTCGCGCAGCTCGGGGTCCTCCTGCAGGCGGGCGCCGAGGTCGCGCAGGGCGGCCACGAGCGCGCGATGCAGGTCGGAGGACGGGTCCTCGAGCGCATCCAGGAGCGAGTCCCGCAGGGAGACCCAGGCCCGCCCGGCCCACGCGCGCAGCCGTTCGTCCGCGAACAGGTTCCGCTTGAACCGTTCCACCGAGGCGCGGGTGGCCGGCTCGTTCCGCATCTCGTCGGCGAGGCGGTCGAGCCAGTCGTCGACGGCGCGGCGGGCCTCGTGCTGCCGGTCGCGGCGGATGCCGGCGAGGTATTTGAGGGTCTCGGCGTGCAGTCGCTCGGCGAGGAGGCGGTCCACGAGGTCCGGGCTCCACTCGGGGGAGCGGCGGCGCACCGTCTCGACGAACAGCTCGGGGTGGGCGGCCACCCAGTCCCCGGTGTGGGCGACCACGAGGTCCACCACGCGCTCGTGGTGCCGTCCGGCCACCACGTCCTCCAGCACGCCCGCGAGCGTGGGGGACCAGTCCGGGGCCACCATGTGGCGTTCCATCAGCTGGCGCAGCAGCTCCTGGACGGCGTCGTCGTCGGCCGCGGCCATGGCGCCCCGGGCCGCCGTGGCGATCTCCCGGGCGGTGCGGGCCGCGTTCTCCTCACGTCGCAGCCAGCCGCCGGCGGCCTCGGCCACCTTCAGTCCGTCGACCTTCTCGTGGGCGACCTCCGAGTCCAGGAAGTTCTCCTGCACGAACTCGGTCAGCGCGGCGCCGAGCTGGTCCTTCTTCCGCGGGATCAGGGCGGTGTGCGGCACGGGCACACCCATCGGGTGGCGGAACAGCGCCGTGACCGCGAACCAGTCCGCCAGTGCGCCGACCATGCCGCCCTCCGCGGCGGCGCGCACGTAGCCCCACACCGGGTGGGTGTCCTGCAACGGGAACGCGACCACGAACACCACGGCCAGCAGGATGAGCAGCCCCAGGGCGACGGCCTTCATGCGCCGCAGGCCCGCCGCGCGTTCGAGGGCACCGGCGCTGAGCAGCTGCTGGGCGGGGTCGGGGGAGAAGGACACGGGAGGCTCCTGATCGCGTGCACCGAATGGTCCCCACCAGTTAACCAGCCGGGCACCCTGCGGTGACGTGGTCGGCACACGCGCTCCCTAGCCTGGCGGCGTGCCCGCCCTCGTGATCGCCCACCGCGGTGCCTCCGCCGCCTTCCCCGAGCACACCCGCGCCGCCATGCTCCACGCCCTCGCCGTGGGCGCGGACGGTCTCGAATGCGACGTCCAGCTCACGCGGGACCGTGAGGTCGTCTGCTGGCACGACCCCACCGTGGACCGCACCTCGGACGGGCGCGGCGCCGTCGCGGACCACACGCTGGATCGTCTGCGCGGTCTCGACGTCGTCTCGTGGCACGCCCGGCGTCCGGGGGCCGAGCCCGCCACGACGACGGCGCCGCCCGCCGTGTACGACGGCGCGGGGGAGCAGGTGCTCACCCTGACCGACCTCCTGGCGATCGCGACGGCCGCGGACCGGCCGCTGCGCCTGGCCGTGGAGCTCAAGCACCCCTCCCCGTTCGGGCATGAGCTCGAGGAGCGGGTGCTGCGGGAGCTGCTGCAGGCCGGCTGGGACCCGGAGACCGGCCGGGTGGGTCAGGTGCAGGTGTCCCTCATGAGCTTCCATCCGGACGCGCTGCGCCACGTGGCGCCGCTGGCCGGCACGGACCCCCTCTGCCCCCTGATGGACCTCATGCCGACGGAGTTGCCGACCCGGCTCGCGCGGGGGCCGCTGAGCCGGGCGGCGGTGCGCGCGGCGGCGCGTCAGTCGCTGGCCGGGTCCGAGGCGCTCGTCTGGCGCGGCCGGGCCGGGCTGGCGGGGCCCTCCGTGGCCTACGTGCGGGAGCACCTGGCGGACGTGAAGGCGTGGCTGGCGGCGGGGCGACGCCTGCGGGTGTGGACCGTCGACGAGCGCGAGGACGCCGAGTTCCTCCTCGCCCAGGGGGTGCAGGAGCTCACCACCAACCGTCCGGAGGACGTGCTGCGCTGGGTCCGCGAGCGGGCCGCCGCGCGTCGGGAGCGGGTGCCCACCGGGGCCTGAGGGCGCCGCGCCGCACGCGCAGACGTGGCCTGCGTTGCGTCCCCGCCCGCGCTTGTGGCTATAGTCACGTCCAGGACCGTGCTCCAGGTCACACCCGACGGCTCGGTCCCCTCGCACCCGCGTCTCGGCTGAGACCTCTCCCGGAGGAGCCCCCATGGCCACCCGTCTGCGTCACCGACTCCTGTCCGCCGCCGCGCTCACCGCGGCCGGCGCCCTGCTCGTCACCGGCTGCGCCCAGAGCCAGCGCGACGGCGGCGGCTCCGGCGGCTCGGGCGGGGGCGACGCCGCCCAGGTGGACGGCTCGTTCATCTTCGCCGCCTCCTCTGACCCGAAGACCCTGGACCCGGCCTTCGCCTCCGACGGCGAGACCTTCCGGGTCTCCCGTCAGATCTTCGAGGGCCTCGTCGGCACGGAGCCGGGCACCGCGGACCCCGCGCCGCTGCTGGCCGAGTCCTGGGAGTCCTCGGAGGACGGCCTGACCCACACGTTCCAGCTGAAGGAGGGCGTGACCTTCCACGACGGCGAGCCGTTCAACGGGGAGGCCGTGTGCGCCAACTTCGACCGCTGGTACAACTTCACGGGCATCCAGCAGTCGGAGACCCTCTCGTACTACTACGGCAAGCTGTTCCGCGGCTTCGCGGACAAGCCCGAGGACGCCGTCTACAAGGAGTGCGAGGCCACCGGCGAGCACGAGGCGAAGATCACGCTGGCGCAGCCGTTCGCGGGCTTCATCTCCTCCCTGTCCCTGCCGGCCTTCGCCATGCAGTCGCCGAAGGCGCTCGAGGAGTACAAGGCGGACGAGGTCGGCGGCACCGCCGAGTCGCCCCAGATGTCCGAGTACGCCCGGGCCCACCCCACCGGCACCGGCCCCTACAAGTTCGAGTCCTGGAGCGTGGGCGAGGACGTCAAGCTCACCGCCAACGAGGACTACTGGGGCGAGGACGGCGAGGTCACGGACATCACCTTCCGCGTGATCGACGACCCGGTGGCCCGCCGTCAGGCGCTCGAGGCCGGGGACATCGACGGCTATGACCTCGTGGCCCCCGCGGACACCTCGGCCCTGTCCGAGGCCGGCTTCAACGTGGTGGCCCGCGACCCGTTCACCATCCTCTACCTGGGCCTGAACCAGGAGAAGGAGGAGCTCCAGGACGTCCGGGTGCGCCAGGCGATCGCCCACGCGATCGACAAGGACGCCCTCATCGCGCAGACCCTCCCCGAGGGCACGGAGCCCGCCACCCAGTTCATCCCGAAGTCCGTGAACGGGTACAGCGAGGACGTCACCACGTACGAGCACGACCCCGCCAAGGCCAAGGCGCTGCTCGCCGAGGCCGGCTACCCGGACGGCTTCACGATCGACTTCAACTACCCCACCGGCGTCTCGCGCCCGTACATGCCGACCCCCGAGCAGGCGTTCTCCAACCTCTCGGGCCAGCTGGCCGAGGTGGGCATCACGGTGAACGCGAAGCCGGCCAAGTGGAGCCCGGACTACCTCGACCAGGTGCAGGGCACCTCGGACCACGGCATCCACCTGCTCGGCTGGACCGGTGACTACAACGACACGGACAACTTCGTGGGCGTGTTCTTCGGCCAGGAGAAGCCCGAGTTCGGCTTCACCGACGAGGAGCTGTTCTCCGCCCTCGAGGAGGCCCGCCAGATCCCGACGCTCGAGGAGCAGACGCCGAAGTACCAGGAGATCAACGAGCAGATCTCCGAGATCGTCCCGGCGGTCCCGCTCGCCCACCCGGCCCCGTCGCTGGCCTTCGACAAGCGCGTGGCCTCCTACCCGGCGAGCCCGGTCAACGACGAGGTCTTCAACGAGATCGACCTGACCGAGTGAGCCCGGCGGGCCGGGGACGACCCGCCCCACCCGCGACGACGGCGTCGCGCCCCGGCGCCGTCGTCGCGGGTCCGCCCGCCACCGCCCGTCCCTCGCACCGACCGGCCCGGCCCCCGCGCCGGCATGGAGGCCCCTCGTGCTCAGACTCATCGGCAAGCGCCTGCTGCTGCTGATCCCCACCCTGTTCGGACTGTCCGTCCTGCTGTTCGTGTGGGTCCGCAGCCTGCCCGGCGGCCCCGCCACCGCCCTGCTCGGCGACCGCGCCACCCCCGAGGCCGTGGCCCGCGTGAACGCGGCGTACGGCTTCGACAAGCCCCTGCTCGAGCAGTACCTCACCTACATGGGGCGGCTGCTGCGCGGCGACTTCGGCACCTCGACCATGACGAACCGGTCCGTGGTCGAGGAGTTCGCGGACCGCTTCCCGGCCACGCTGGAGCTCTCGGTCTTCGCGATCGTGTTCGCGGTGGCCATCGGCATCCCGCTCGGCTACTGGGCGGCCCGCCATGTGGGCCGGTGGCAGGACGACGTCGCCGTCGTGCTGTCCCTGGTCGGCGTGGTGGTGCCCGTGTTCTTCCTGGCGTTCATCCTCAAGTGGGTGTTCGCGGTGAAGCTGGGCTGGCTGCCCACGGACGGCCGGCAGGACCCGCGGATCGACGCCACCCACTACACGAACTTCTACGTGTGGGACGGCATCATCACCGCGGAGTGGGACGCGGCCCTGAATGCGCTGACCCACCTGGTGCTGCCCGGCATCGCGCTGGGCACCATCCCGCTGGCGATCATCGCGCGCATCACCCGTGCCTCCGTGCTGGACGTGCAGGACGCGGACTTCGTGCGCACGGCCCGCGCCAAGGGCCTGGCCCCGCGCCTGATCCGGGACCGGTTCATCATGCGCAACGCCCTGCTGCCGGTGAGCACCACGCTCGGCCTGCAGCTGGGCCTGCTGATCTCCGGGGCGGTGCTCACCGAGACGGTGTTCGCGTTCAACGGGATCGGCCGGTTCCTCGCCCAGGCGATCTTCCAGCTCGACTTCCCGGTGCTGCAGGGCTTCATCATCTTCATCGCCCTGCTCTACTCGCTGATCAACCTGGTCGTGGACGTCTCCTACGGCCTCATCGACCCGAGGGTGCGTGTCTCATGAGCGTGAACCTGCCCCCCAGCCCCGGTGGCGGACCCACCGAGCACGCCGTCGAGCACGCGCTGGCGCCCGTCGAGGCCGGGGCCACCCAGGCGACCACCGAGGCCGCCGCCGACGCGCGCGGCACCTCCGTGTGGGGCGCCGCGTTCCAGCGGCTGCGCCGCAACCCGGCGGCGATCGCCGGCGCCGTGATCGTGCTGCTCTTCGTGCTCGTGGCCGTCCTCGCCCCGGTGCTGGCCCCGTACGCGGGCACGGACACACCCGGCATGCGCGAGATCCGCCCCACCCACGTGCCCGGCCCCGGCGAGGTGGCCGGCTATCCGCTGGGCCTGGACCGCTTCGGCGGGGACGTGCTCTCCAAGCTGATCTGGGGCGCGCAGGCCTCGCTGCTCATCGGCGTCGTCTCGACGGCGTTCGGCCTGGCCGGCGGCATGCTGCTCGGCCTGCTGGCCGGCACGTTCGGCGGCTGGGTGGACTCCGTGGTGATGCGCGTCGTGGACATCCTGCTCTCGGTGCCGAACCTGCTGCTGGCGGTGTCCATCGCGGCGATCCTCGGGCAGACCCCGTTCGCGGTGATGATCGCGATCGGGGTGGCGCAGGTGCCCGTGTTCGCGCGACTGCTGCGGTCCTCGATGCTCACGCAGAAGGGGTCGGACTACGTGCTGGCGGCGCAGACCCTCGGCCTCTCGCGCGGGCGGATCACGATGTCCCACGTGCTGCCGAACTCGCTGGGCCCCGTGATCGTGCAGGCCACGCTCACCCTGGCCACGGCCGTGATCGACGCGGCCGCCCTGTCCTTCCTCGGCCTCGGCGGCGGCCGCCCCGAGACCGCCGAGTGGGGCCGCATGCTCACCTACGCGCAGGCCGAGCTGGGCATCAACCCGTGGCTCGCGTTCCTGCCCGGCCTGTGCATCGCCATCACCGCGCTCGGCTTCACCCTGCTGGGCGAGTCCCTGCGCGAGGCCCTCGACCCGACCTCCCGGAGGCGCTGACCATGGACCCCAAGCACGACGACGGCGCGCCCGGCCCCGGCACGACACCCGCGGTCCCCGCGGCCGGCGCCCCGCTGCTGGAGATCCGCGACCTGGATGTGGAGTTCACCACCCAGCAGGGCACCGTGCAGGCCGTGGAGGGCGCGTCCCTCACGCTCCCGGCCGGCGGCACGCTGGCGATCGTGGGCGAGTCCGGCTCGGGCAAGTCCACCACCGCGATGGCCGCGATCGGCCTGCTGCCCGGCAACGGCCGGGTCGCGGCAGGCTCCGTCCGCTTCGCGGGCGAGGAGCTCGTGGGCCTGCCCGAGTCGCGGATGCGCGGCATCCGCGGCCGCCGGATCGGGCTGGTGCCGCAGGACCCGATGTCCAACCTCAACCCCGTGACCCGGGTGGGTCAGCAGATCGGGGAGACCCTGCTGACCCACGGCATGGCGACGAAGAAGGACGTGGGGGCCGCCGTCGTCGAGGTGATGGAGCGCGCCGGCATCCCCGAGCCCGCGCGGCGGGCCAAGCAGTACCCGCACGAGCTCTCGGGAGGCCTGCGCCAGCGCGTGCTGATCGCCATCGGCCTGGCGTGCCGGCCGCAGCTGCTGATCGCGGACGAGCCGACCTCCGCCCTGGACGTGACGGTGCAGCAGGTGATCCTGGACCAGATCGGCGAGATGACCCGCGAGCTCGGCAGTTCCGTGCTGCTGATCACCCATGACCTCGGCCTCGCGGCCGAGCGGGCGCAGCAGCTCGTGGTGATGCACCGCGGCCGCGTGGTGGAGTCCGGCGACGCGCGGGCCATCCTCGAGGACCCGCAGCACGCCTACACCCGCTCGCTCGTGGCGGCCGCGCCGTCGGTGGCGGCGGCCCGCCTGCTGCCCGAGGCCTTCGATCCCGCGCCCGCCGCACTGGCCGAGGACGACACCGCGGCCCTGACCACGGTGGCCCTGGCGAAGCAGGACCTCACCCCGCTTGTGGAGATTCGCGACCTC
Organism: Micrococcus sp. KRD077; assembly: GCF_017168505.1. Lineage (NCBI taxonomy): Bacteria > Bacillati > Actinomycetota > Actinomycetes > Micrococcales > Micrococcaceae > Micrococcus > Micrococcus sp. KRD077. The sequence continues at coordinate 20,235 of NZ_JABFAZ010000035.1, forward strand.
ACCAAGGTCTATCCCGTGCGCGGGCACGAGGACTTCACCGCTGCGAAGGACGTCTCCCTGAAGATCCCGCGCGGCAAGACCGTCTCGATCGTCGGCGAGTCCGGCTCCGGCAAGACGACGACGGCGCGCATGCTGCTCAAGCTGATCGAGCCGACCTCGGGCGAGATCACCTTCGGGGGCAGGGATGTGCTGGCGCTGAAGGGGGAGGGGCTCAAGGACTTCCGGCAGCGCGTGCAGGCCGTGTTCCAGGACCCCTTCTCCTCGCTCAACCCCTCGTTCACGGTGGGCCGGATCATCGAGGAGCCGCTGCAGACGCACCGGCGGGGCAACGCCACGCAGCGGCGGGCGCGCGTGCTCGAGCTCATGGACCAGGTGGCCCTGCCCTCCCACTTCCACCGCCGGTACCCGGCCGAGCTCTCGGGCGGACAGCGCCAGCGCGTGGCGATCGCCCGGGCGCTCGCGCTGAACCCCGAGCTGATCGTGTGCGACGAGCCGGTCTCCGCGCTGGACGTGCTCGTGCAGGACCAGATCCTCACGCTGCTGCGCCGCCTGCAGGACGAGCTGGGGCTGAGCTACCTGTTCATCTCGCACGACCTGGCGGTGGTGCGGCTCATCTCCGACTACGTGTGCGTCATGAAGGACGGCCGGGTGGTGGAGGCGGCCAGCTCCGAGGAGGTCTTCACCAACCCCCGACACCCGTACACGCGGCGGCTGCTCGCCTCGATCCCGGGCAACGAGCTGGGCATCGCCGTCGAGGCGGACGGCACCCACGTGTGAAGCACCGCGGAGTGATGTGAGCGGCGTCGCCCCGTGCGTGATACTTGCTGCATCACTCGCATCCCCGATCGCAGGAGCATCCCATGGCCCACGCCGTCGACCCCGGGCGCCCCGTGCACAACCCGGACATCGTCGGGTTCACCGACGCCGAACTGAACGAGACGCCGATCCGCCCGCGCTGGAACTCCCTCGGCCCGGGCATCGTCGCCGCGGCCACGGGCGTGGGCGCGGCGGACCTGGTGGCCACCCTGACCGCCGGCTCCCGCTACGGCTACATGCTGCTGTGGGCCGTGGTGCTGGGCGTGATCTTCAAGATCGTGCTCGTGGAGGGCGTGGGCCGCTACTACCTCTCCACCGGCAAGACGATCTTCCAGGGTTGGCGCACCCTCGGGGCCTGGACGTCCTGGTACTTCGGCCCGTACATCCTCATCTGGGGCATCGTGTACGGGGCGACGGCGATGTCCTCCACCGCCCTGCCGCTCGCGGCGCTGTTCCCCGGGGTGGACAGCAAGGTGTTCGCGATCGCCTCGGGCCTGATCGGCCTGGGGCTGGTCTGGCTGGACAGGTACCGGCTCATCGAGTGGCTCATGACGGTGCTGATCGGCGTCATGTTCGTGACCGTGCTGCTCTCGGCGGCACTGACCGTTCCGAACCTGGGCGCGATCCTGGCCGGTCTCGTGCCGCGCCTGCCCTCCGGCGATCCCCAGGCCATGTTCTACGTGCTCGGCCTCGCCGGCGGCGTCGGCGGCACCATCACGCTCGCGGCCTACGGCTACTGGCTGCGCGAGAAGGGCTGGAACGTCCCGAAGTACCTGAAGGTCATGCGGTTCGACAATGCGACCTCGTACATCCTCACGGGCATCTTCGTGATCGCCACCATGGTCATGGGCGTGGAGCTGCTGCACTCGGCGGGGCTGGCGATCTCCTCGGGCGACAAGGGCCTGCTCGACGTCGGCGACGTGCTGGCCGAGCGCTACGGCTCGGCGTGGTCCACGGTGTTCCTCATCGGATTCTTCGCCGCGTCCTTCTCCTCCCTGCTGGGCGTGTGGCACGGCGTCTCGCTGATGTTCGCGGACTTCTGGACGAACTTCCGCCGGCCCGCCGAGGAGCTGGACCAGGACGACGCGCCGTCGCTGTCCTCGAAGCCCGGCCGCTTCTTCCTGCTGTGGCTGACCCTGCCGCCCATGGCGCTGCTGTTCCTGGACCGGCCGATCTTCCTGATCCTGCTCTACGGCACGCTCGGCGCCCTGTTCATGCCGTTCCTGGCCGTGACCCTGCTGTTCCTCAACAACACGAAGGACGTGCCGCGGCAGTTCCGCAACGGCTGGGTCCGCAACACCCTGTTGGGCCTGACCGCGGCCGTGTTCGTGGCGATCGGCGTGAACGAGCTGATCAAGGCCCTGCAGCCGGTGCTCGGGGGGTGAGCCGGCGGCGGGGGCGGGGCACACTGGTGCCATGATCGTCGCCTTCTCCGTCGCTCCCTCCGGCCAGCCCGCCGACTCCGCCCACCTGCCCGGGGACGCGGACACCGCCTCCGTGCACCGGGCGGTGGCCGCCGCCGTCGCCGTGGTCCGCGCCTCCGGCCTGCCCCACCGCACCTCCTCGATGTTCACGGAGATCGAGGGCGACTGGGACGAGGTGATGGAGGTCGTGCGCGGCGCCGTGGACGCGGTCTCCTCGTACGGCTCCCGGGTCTCGCTCGTGCTGAAGGCGGACATCCGCCCCGGCCACACCGGCGAGCTGGACGGCAAGCTCGAGCGCCTCGAGTCGGCCCTCGCCGAGGACGAGGGGCGGCGCGCCGCCCCGGCCCCCTCTGGGTCGCCGACGACGGCGGCCGGCTGCTCGGCGTGGCGCTCGCGGGCCCGCGTCGCTCGGCGGCGGAGACGGGCCGGACGGGCGCGGACGACGCGGCCGCATCGCCCGCCGACCTGCCCGATGTGGAGCTCATGGTGCTCTACGTCCTGGCCGAGGCGTACGGGACCGGCCTGGGAGCGCGCCTGCTGGACGCCGTCGTCGGGGAGCGTCCCGCGATGCTGCGCGTCCTCGCCGAGAATCCGCGGGCCGTGGCGTTCTACGCCAAGCACGGGTTCGCGGCCGTGGGGGCGCCGGAGCCGATGACCGGCCCGTGGGCCGGCCTGCACGAGCAGCTGATGGTGCGCCGTCGCCCGCACGACGGCGGTGCGGCGTGAGTCGCCGGTCATCGGCGCGCCGGGGCCGGGCCGCGGGCGGATCCGCCGGCCCCGCCGGGATCGAGCCGGGCGTCCACGCGATCACCCACGGCACCGCCGAGATCCGCGAGGACGCCTTCGAGCCGGACGCGTTCATCCTCTACGTCAACGGCGTCGAGTCCTCGCCGCTGGACCCCGAGCGCCCCGAGCGCATGGCCTTCGAGTACATGCGCTGGGCCGCCGCGGCCGTCCGGGCGCACTGGCCGGAGCCCACGCCGCTGCGGGCCCTGCACCTGGGCGGCGCGGGCTGCGCGCTCGCCCGCTGGGTGGACCACGCGTACCCGGGCTCCCACCAGACCGCGGTGGAGATCGACGCCGGCCTGGCCGCCCTCGCCCGCGAGCGCTTCGGCCTGCCCCGCGCCCCGGCCCTGCGCATCCGCGTGGCAGACGCCGCCGAGGTCCTGGCCACGGCCCACCCGGCCAGCCGCGACCTGATCATCCGCGACGTCTTCGCCCCGGACCCCACGGACCTGACCGGTGCCCGCCGCCCACGTTGAGCACGTACAGCCCGCCCGGGGTCACGGGACTCGTCCCGGGCCCCGAGGCGTAGACTGGAGGCACTCGGCCGGGTCCGCCCGGGGCCCGTCGAGTCCGACTCGAGGAGGTCGCCATGTCCGCCCAGACCCAGCCCGCCGCCACCCGCCGTGAGGACGCACCGCTCGGCGTCCTGGTGGGTGTGGACGGCTCCGACCAGTCCGTCTCCGCCGCCCGCTGGGCCCAGCGCGAGGCCGGCCTGCGCGGCGAGCCGCTGACCCTCGTCACCGCCTACTCGATCCCCGCGTACTGGGGTTACGGCGCGGACGCCGGCGGCGCCGTCCTGGACGACTCCCGTCTCCGCGAGGGCGTGCAGGCCCTCCTGGAGGAGGTCGCCGGCAAGCTCGACGCCGACGGGGTGCGTCCGGAGCTGCGTGTGGAGATCGGGGACGCGGCCGGCGTCCTCGTGGAGCTCTCCGCCGAGGCCTCCCTGCTCGTCTCGGGCGCGCGCGGCCGCGGCGGCTTCATGGGCCGCCTGCTCGGCTCGGTGGCCGCCGCGCTGCCCGGCCACGCGCACTGCCCGGTCGCCATCATCCCCGCCGGGGTCGAGGCCAGCCGCGCGGGGGACAGGACCGCCGTCGTGGTGGGCGTCGACGGTTCCGAGCAGGGTCGTGCCGCCGCTCTCGAGGCCGCCGAGGAGGCCCGCCTCCGCCAGGCCCCGCTGAAGCTCGTGTGCGCCGTCCCGCCCCTGGGCGCGAACGCCGCGTGGCTGGCCGTCAGCCTGGACGAGGAGGCCCGCGAGCGGGAGCTGCGCGAGCGTCTCGACGCCGGCGCCGCGTGGATCAGCTCCGAGTTCCCCGGCCTCGAGGTCCTCACCGAGCTCGTGGACGGCACCCCCGTGGACGTGTTGGTGGACCAGAGCGCCACCGCCTGCCTCACCGTGGTGGGCACGCGCGGTCTGGGCGGCTTCGCCGGTGCGATCGTCGGCTCCACGAGCCGCGGCGTCGCGGACCACGCGAAGGGCCCGGTGCTCGTCGTCCCGTTCCGCGAGGACGTCCGCCTCAGCCGCCGCGCCTCGTTCGGCCCGGTCCAGGACCAGCCGGAGTCCTGACCGGCGCTCAGCCCCAGCCGAGCTCGTGGAGGCGCTCCTCGGAGATGCCGAAGAAATGCCCGACCTCGTGCATGACGGTGACGGTGATCTCGTCCTCGAGCTCGGCGCGGGAGGTGCAGTGGCGGGTGAGTGGACCGCGGAACACCACGATCCGGTCCGGCATCTGCCACGCGAACTCGGCGCGCTCGGTCAGCGGCACGCCCTCGTAGAGGCCGAACAGCTCGGTGGCCGGGTCCTCCCAGCGCTGCGGCTCGTACTCGTCCTCCACCACCACGACGACGTTCGTCAGCAGCCGTGCCAGCTCGTCGGGGATACGGGCGAGGGCCGCGGAGACGGCGTCGTCGAACTCCTGCTCGCTCATCCACGTGGCGGCGGGCTGGTCGGGCGACGGGCGGTGGTCCACGGCGGCTCCTGGGGGTGCGGGGCTCCGCGGTGCGGAGGGCGGCCGGCCGGCGGCCGGACTTGCCGGAGGGTGTGCGGCCACCATAGACTCCCAGGGTCCACCTCGGGAATCTCGACATCGGACCTGCCCCTATCGTCTAGAGGCCTAGGACACCGCCCTTTCACGGCGGCGACACGGGTTCGAATCCCGTTGGGGGTACGCAGAACGGCCGCCCTCGGCGGCCGGAACGGCACGTGGAGCGTGGATTTGCACGACGCTCGGAGGCTCTGCTAGAGTTTCCACTCGTTGCGAAAGCGGCGAGAACAACAGAACATGGCCCTGTAGCGCAGTTGGTTAGCGCGCCGCCCTGTCACGGCGGAGGTCGCGGGTTCAAGTCCCGTCAGGGTCGCTCGGATCGTCCGATCACCGGCATTCGGAAACGGAGTCCGGTGACGCATGGTCCTGGTGACGAAGGTCGCCGGGCTCTGTAGCTCAGTTGGTAGAGCGTACGACTGAAAATCGTAAGGTCACCGGATCGACGCCGGTCGGAGCCACCACTTCGAGAAGGCCCCCCGCAGACGCGGGGGGCCTTCGTCGTCCGGGGCGACGGGCCGCTGACAGACGGCGACGCGGTGGGCACACTGGGTCGATGCCCGATCGCCCCTCCCCCCGCGCGACCGGCGGCGAGACCGCGCTTGTGGTGATCGACGTCCAGCACAGCTACTTCGAGCATCCCGCGCTGGCCGCCCAGCAGGCCGAGCTGACGGCGGCGGTCGTGGAACTGCTCCGGACCGCGCGCGAGGCCGGCCGTCCCGTCTTCCTGGTGCGGACCGAGCACGCGCGGGACCGCTCCACGTGGACGTTGAACATGCTGGCCGACGGCGAGGGCTTCGCGTTCCCCGGCACCCGGCAGGCCGCCGTGCTGGAGGAGGTCGCCCAGGCGGCCGAGGGCGGCGTGGAGGTCGTGAAGACCCGCGACTCCGCCTTCCACCGCACCGACCTGGAGGCCGTGCTCCGGGAGCGCGGCGTGGAGCGGATCCTGCTGTGCGGCGTCTCCACGCACAGCTGCGTGGCCCAGACCGCCACCGACGCCTTCGCCCTGGGCTTCCACGCGGCGGTGGCCGTGGACGCGATCGCCTCGGAGGACCCGGAGCTCTCCGCGGCGATGCTCGAGTTCCTGCGCACCGAGATGCGCCAGCCCCTCCTGGGGCGCGAGGACGCGCTCACCCTCCTGCGGACGGGCCTCGTCCCCGACCAGGCCTGATCCCGGCGGCCGGGTCAGAGGATCTCGACGTCGCCCTCGTCCGCGCGCGTGCGGTCCTCGGCGTCGGCCTCGATGTGCAGGGCGGACGACTCGGCGCCGCGCAGCGGGTCCTCGGCGCGGGTCTCGCCCGCCCCGTGCTGCGGGTCGTCGGAGCTCCCGCGCGCCGGCTGGCCGTCGCGGCCGTCCTGGGGCTCGGGGTCCATGGCGGTGTTCGGGTCCGCCAGCAGGTCGTCCTCGAGCCGGCTGCGGTCGTCGTGTCCCTCGTGCGGGGTGGTGGTCATGGCGGGCGTCCTTCCTCTCGCGGGCGGGCCGCCTGCGGCGCCGCCGTCGTGGTCCGCCACACCATAGTGAGGGGCGCCGGGCCCCACCATGGCCCGCCGACCCCGTGGGGCCGTTCACCCACCCCTATGAGAGGCCTCACTCAGCGCGGCCCGAGCCGAGAACGCCCCGGAAGGACCGCGTAGGCTCGGCAGAATGAGCGACTCCACACCGCCCTTGAAGAATCCACTGGATCCTGAGCGGGCCGACACCCGCCCCTCCTCCGCCCCCACGGCCGACGGC